>JBOGJW010000001.1:0-7873 GCA_050745245.1 Terriglobia bacterium
GGGCAAAGTCAATCCGAGGCCGAGCTTCTCAAAGATGGGCTCCGATTGCTGAACGCAAAACAATTCAGTCAGGCGGAGCAGGCTTTTTCACTCCTGGTGAGGAAGAATCCCTCGCCCGTTAACACCGGCTATCTGGCCGTGGCTGAGAGCGGCGCCGGCCAGCTTGGTCCGGCCATAAACGACTTCACTCGGGCAATCCGGCTGGGCAATGATTCGCTGCTCACGCGCTACGGCTTAGGTACGGCGTATCTCCGGGATCATCAGCCCGCAGCAGCCGTGCGTGAGCTCCGGCTCGTTATCGCTCGCGACCCGAGCTATATTCCGGCGAGATACGCGATGGGGATGGCCCTCGCCGGCCTTGGCCGCCCTCGCCAGGCAATCCCGTTTCTTGACGCGGCGCGGGCGAGTGCGCCTGGTAACGCGGAATTCTGGCTGGCGCTGGTGAGGGCGCATTTCGAGGCGGGGGATTCAAAACTCGCAGCCAAGCTGGCTGAACAGGCAATCGCCGCCGCGCCTGGCGACCCGCACCTCGCACTCGCTCTCGCCCGCTTGTGCCTGCACGATGGCCAGCCGCAGAGCGCGCGCGAGCTCCTTGAAAACGCTGTCGAGGCGCAGCCCCGCGATCCCGGCCTGAAGCTATTACTGGCGCGTGTATGCCTGCAGCTTGCCGACCCCTCAGAGGCCTTAGCCCTACTCCAGGCGGTGCCGCGGGAAGCCGCCCGCCCGGGCGAGGTAGCGCTCCTCAGTGGCGAGGCGCGCGCGCTCAGCGGAAACCTTGTTATGGCCCAGAGCGACGTTGGCGCGGCGATCGAGGCAGATCCCCGGAACGCCGGGTACCTCGTCGTGGCTGCATGGCTCGATCAGATGCAGGCCCGCTACTCGGAAGCCCTTTCAAAGTTGCAACAGGCGCAGGCGCTCGGAGCCGCGGCGCCTGCTGTTCTCTACCAGAAGGCCGTGAGCTATTTTTACCTCCGGCAATATCAACAGGCCGAGGCGGCCTGCGCGGCTGTGATCCGCTCCGCCCCGCGTGATGGTCGCGCCTATCTGCTTCTCGGCTTGTGCAAGCTCCGCTCGCGCGATCCTCGGGAAGCAGAGGGCGCGTTGGAACGCGCGGTGGCTCTTTCGCCCGGCGATGCCATGGCGCACCGCGAGCTGGGAGTCGCCCTTCTCAAAATGGGAATTCTCGCCAGGAGCGAAAATGAGTTTGATGCAGCGCTCACCCTGAATCCCCGCGACGCGCGAAGCTATTTCTGGCGCGCTCAGGCGCTCGCGCGGCAGGGGAAGCGAGGCAAGGCGATCGAGGACCTGGAGAGCTCCGTGATGCTAGACCCGACGTTTGCCGAGGCTTATCACCAGCTCGCCAGGCTTTATGCCGCCAGCGGCCAGGCGGGTAAAGCCGCAGCGGCTCTAAAAAAACAGATGAAGCTCCAGAAAATCGGGGAGACGCCTGCGGAAAGCGACGCCGCTTCGTTCAAAAAATTGGGTGTACCGCCGCCTTAGCTCGCCGCTGAATTAATGAGCCACGGCCGCGGACCGCGTCCGGAATCTCCGGTCCGCGTGCGCGGCCCTGTATGCAGCCAGCCAACGCTCAGCATGTTTAACCTGCGGCAGGTCCGGATCAGCATGGCGCCAGGCGACAAGGAATTGCTCAAAGGCTTTGGCCGCGTTGCCACTCTGGCCTTCGAACTCATACGAGCGCGCAATCCCGAACAGCGCGAAGCCGCTCCTGGGCCGTATCCGGAGTTCCTGCATGAATGCCTCTCGCGCGAGCTCCCAGGCATGAGCACGGAGGCAGACGCCGCCGAGCGTCTCTTCGACCGGCCGGGCATAGTAAGGCGGCTCGGTGTACCCCAGCGCGTTCTCTTTTCCGACGGCGCTTTCGAGCAGCCTGAGCGCCCCGGGCTCGTCATTGCCGTCATATTCAATACTGCCTTGAAGCTCGGCCAAGGCGGTTTCGAGCAGCTGAATCGCCCCTCCTACCCAAAACGAATCTGCCGGCGGCGCGGCGGAGTAGTTGCGGCTCAGATTGCTCAGCGCAGACTGGAGCCCGGCGGCGTCCTCTTTCGCTTCATCCACCGCCGGGCGACCGGAATTCGGGTGGAGCGCCGCCATGCCCTTTGCGTAAGCATGCCAGCCGTCCTGGTACTCCATGGCCGCATCGCCGGGGCTAACGCGGACACCGCCGAAACTCACGGGATCAGAGGCAGCAGCATGCCAGTCAGCAAATCGGAGGTGCAGGCGTAGCAGCGTGGATCCGGTGGGCACGGCGTAAGCGATAGCGCTGCCCCCCGATGTTAGCGGCGCAGGCAGCCGTGCGAGCTTGCGAGCCCAGCGCAGCGCTTCCTGGTACCGGCCCGCCTCCGCGCAGGCCGCCGCCAGGTAACTGAGATTGTGGCTGAAGTTTGCGTCGTATTGGGAGGGGATATGCTCGCGCGCCATGTAGGCTTCATCCACCCGCATCGACTGGAGGAACGACTGCCGGGCGCGGTCGTAATCTCCGAGGCGGTAATAAATGTGGCCCGCCATGTGAACCAGGTGACCGGAGTTCGGCGCCAGCTTTAGCAGCAAGGCGACGCTGCGGAGTCCGTCCTGAGGTCTTGGGCCGGCTTCAACAGCGTGAACCCAGTAGTGGTTGGCCGCGATATCGTTCGGGTGAGACGACAGGATGCGGCGAAGGAGGGCCTCCGCATACAACTCGCCTGGCGTGGGGCGCCCGCTGGCATCGTAGCCCGACATCATAAACCAGGCGAGAAATTCGGGAGCATTGAGATCATTGGGATAATCCCGAATCAGCGCCTGCATGTCTCGCGCGTAGGCGGCGCGCCCGTTCGGCATGTCCGCCAGATCGGACGCGGCTCGGATATATGCCTGCTCGTGCGCGGAGGCGTTCGGCGCGAGCGATCGGGCCTGCTCGAGGCGGCTTTCCGCAGCGCCGGCCATGGTTGGAAAGTTCATGAAAGCTTCAGCCATTCCCCAATAGGCCATGGCCGCGCCCGGGTCGATACGCGCCGCCGCTCTGAAGGCGCGATATGCCTCGAAATACCAGAAGCAGTGAAGGAGCCGAAGGCCCTGATTGAAGTAGGACTGAGCCTCGAGCGAGTGCGTGGTGATCTTCAGGCTTGCGTTTCCAATCCCGTGCATCAGGGGGGGACGAGGCAAATCACCCCAGGGATTTCGCACGCCGGACCTCTCCTGCAAAAACGCTTTTGCGATGGGCGCTGCCGCAATGGCGCACAGGCAGGCAACAAGCGCGATCCCCGGCCGCCAGGCCGTCCGGCGAGGTGCGGGGCGTATGTACCTGCGATTTTTGGGGTCTTGAGTTTGCAAGCTGAGGTTCTTTGATTTGATATTTACGCTCAGCGTTGGATTTGGCCGCATCCCAACTGTAACAATCGCAGCCTGAGCTGGCTTGTGCCCTGTGGGATAACAGGATCGGCGCGGGATATCATAACTCGGGTCGCCGCTCAAACCGGGCGAATCGCCGTGATAGAGTTGGGAGCACCAGCAGGTTCAAGACGGTGGACGTAATCAGCCCGCCCAGAATGACAATAGCCATTGGTCCTTCAATCTCGCGGCCTGGGTCGCCGCTGCCGAGCGCCAGGGGAAGCAGGCCCAGGCCGGTAACCAGCGCGGTCATCAATATTGGCGCCAGGCGTTCTGACGCGCCGCGCAGCGAGGCGTCGAGTCCCCACGTCATGCCTTCTGATTCGACCAGATGTTCATAATGCGATATCAGCATAATTGAGTTGCGCAGCGTAATGCCAAAAAGCGTGACGAATCCTACGAGCGCGCCCAGCGAAAGATCGGTGTGAGTGATTCCGGCGGCAAACACGCCTCCCACCAAAGCGAAGGGCAGGTTAAGCAGAACCAGCAGCAGGTTCCGGTAGTTCCCCATCACCACGGAAAGCAGAAGAATGATTCCGAGGCCAGCCAGGAGAGAATGTATGAGCAAATCACGATGGGATTGCGCCTGCGCTTGAATCGTCCCGCCGAAGGACACATACGTTCCAGGCGGAAATGAAATCCGTGAAAGGCGGCGGTGAGCCTCTGCCAGAAATGCGCTCAGATCGCCGCCTTCCACATTGCAGGTCACGGTTTCAACGCGGCGTGCGCCCTCGTGCTGGATGATGTAGCGGCCCGAAGTTTCATAGATATCCGCAAGCTGGCCCAGTGGGATGTAGTTCCCATCCGGCCCACGGAGTGGTAAGTCACTGATGCCGGCCACGGTTCGCCGATCCGAAGGGTCGAGGATCACGGAAACATTAAAGACACGGTCGCCCTGATAAATCTGCCCGGCAATATCACCACTGTAGGCGGTCCGGACGGCATTGAGCACCTGGACCGGATCAAGCCCCCAGCGTTGAACCACCTGTGGCCGCAGCTTCACCACCACTTGCGGCATCCCGGGGGGAGATTGAAGCTGAACCGACGACACGCCTCGCATGCCTGCGAGCGCTCGCGCCACTTCCCGCGCTTTTTCGTCCAGCACGTTAAGGTCATTCCCGAAAATGTTTATCGCCACGCCGGAAGTGTATCCCGTGAGCGTTTCGTTGATGCGCTCGACCAGAAAGCCATTCACTGAGAATATGGCGCCGGGGAACTTTGCCAGAATCCTGTGAATATCGTCTACGGCGGCTTCGTACTGGCGTCCACTGTGCGTCTCGATAACCAGCGGGAGCTCGCCAGCCTGAGTACCGTAGATATCGGTGGACAGCGTTGCCCGGCCGGCCCGCTGCGCGATCACCTTCACGTAAGGGGTCTTCAACAAAGCTTGGCTCACCTGATCTCCCTCTCGAATCGACTGCCGGAGGGAGGTTCCGGGCATCATCGTCATATGGATGGTGAGGTTCTTTTCACGGAGCTGAGGCAGGAAGGTAGTCTTCAGTTCAGGCAATATGAGAATACCTGCGAAAATGATGAGCGCTACACCTGCAATCACTATTATGGGTATGCGCTCCACCAGCAGCAGAACGCGATGGTACCCCCGCTTCAACACACGGACAACAGGCGGCTCATGCGGAGGAAGATCGCCCTTACCGAGTAACACGATACACAGCGCCGGTGTTACTGTGAGCGCCACCAGAAGTGAGATGAGGATCGCCCAGATATAGGCCATCCCCAGCGGCGAGAAGAGGCGCCCGGAGACCCCTGAAAGCGTCAGGATCGGAAAAAAGACGAGGATCACGGCGAAGGTCGCGTAGACCACAGCGCTTCGGACTTCCACCGAAGCATCGAGCACCACCCGCCACAGCTTTCGCGGATGCGGCGCAGCCCGATTTTCGCGCAAGCGCCGGTAAATATTTTCAACATCGATCACCGCGTCATCCACTACTTCTCCGATAGCTATGGCAAGGCCGCCCAGCGTCAGCGTATTCACGCTTTGGCCCGTGTGATCCAATACGATCACGGCGCCAAGAAGGGAGAGAGGAATGGCCGTGCAGGAAATCGTCGCGGTGCGGAAATTAAAGAGAAACAGAAAGAGGATGATAACCACCAGTATGGCGCCGATCTCGAGCGAAGACCGCACGTTGTGGAGCGCCGTAAGGATGAAATCCGCCGCGCGAAACACATCGGGATTAATCTGAATTCCTTCCTTCGCGAGGTCCGGGCGAAGCTCGGCCAGGGCTTGGCCGATTCCTTGCGTCACCTGAAGGGTATTAGCCTCGTATTGCGACTGGATGACCAGGACGATCGCCGGGCGGCCCATCAGGGCAGCCGCGCCGACAGGAGGCGCCGGAGCGTTCACAACGTTGCACACGTCTCCGAGCGTGAGGTTTGCGCCGTGCGAGCGCACCAGGACGGTCCGGCTGATCTCGCCTGGCGTCAGCGACTGCCCCTCAGTGTGGAGGATGATGCGCTGGTTAAGTGTGGAAACGAAGCCTGCGCCACGAACGGCCGTGGCCCGCTCGGCCGCGGCAATGACGTCGGTTACGGCGAGGTCGTGCTGAATGAGTTTCTCTGGGTTATATTGAATCTGGATTTGCCGCGTCATCGCCCCAAACACCGACACATTGGCGACGCCCGGCACGGCCAGCAAACGGCGCTTTACCACCCAGTTAGCCACCGTGGTCAGGTCCATCGGTGACAGCTTCTGAGAAGACAGGGCCACCTCCATCACCCAGCTTGTGGTCGAAGTGAGCGGCGTCATAACCGGCGCGACCCCGGCCGGCAATTGGCCTGTAAGCGTGCCCAGGCGCTCGGCCACGAGTTGCCGGTCAAGATAGATACTGCCTTTATTTTTAAAGATCACGGTGATTACGGAGAGGCCCTGGATGGATCCGGATCGCACCGCCTTAATTCCTGTGACACCGATCACGGCATTTTCGATGGGCGTAGTAACGATTTGTTCTACCTGCTCGGGCGAAAGCCCTGGCGCCTCCGTCTGGATAGAAACCTCTGGCGGGGCAAACTCGGGAAACACGTCGTAGCGCGCGGTGCGGAGTGAGTAAACGCCATAGGCAAGCACGGCGCAAGCCAGCGCGATCACGATGCCCCGGAAGCGCAGCGAAAAGCGGACAATAGACTTCAGCATCGATCTTTCCCGATGAATGATCCGGCGCTACAGCCTTTAGTCAGTTTCAATTCAATCCTCCGGTTGAATCTGAGATCGGAACTCTTCTGAAAGAAGCTCCTGCGCTCCCCGCACCACCACCATGCTTCCCGCTCGGAACCCCTGAGCCGCAAAATAGCCCCGGCGAAGCGGCTCATCGGTTGGTACAAGGCGCCGGGTGAACTGAGTTGGAGCGGTTTGCTCGTACACCCAGGCTTGCCCTTGCCACCACACAATGGCGGAGTGTGGCAACAGAACCCCTTTTCGCCGCCGCCCGGTTGAAAAATGCACCACCAGCGTAGTGCCGGGCGCGAGGCCGGGCCGAGCCGGGGTGAGATAAAGCAGGCCGATTCCCTGAATGCGCGGGTCCATGCGCGGGAAAGGTGAAACATAAGCCGCATCCATCATGCTGCCGTCAGGCGCCGTGAGTTCGATGCTAGGCGGATCGGTGAACGAGCTCCCCGGCGGAAGAGTCACCTGCACGGGCAACTCTCGCTGGTTGAGCACTTGCCCGAGCGTCTTAGAATCATTGGCCACCCAACCGGCCACCTGCGCGCCCCAACTCGACTGCACGGCGGACTCCGCACCCTGCATCTGTTGGCGCGCGGCGTTGAGGGTTGCCTGATCCGCGATGAAGAGACCCTCAGCAGCCTCGAGAGACTTCTCTGAGGTGTTTTCGTTCTGCTTGTAGAGCCCTGCCAGCCGCTGATACTCCTTCTGTGATACTCGCAAGCTTGCCTGATCTCTCTGGACATCGGCGCGCGCCATGACGTAAGCGTTGTGAAGCGAAATCAGATCCTGGACTGCCAGAACCACGCCCGCCGCGACCGTCTGCTGCCGCGCCTCAGTCGCGCGCAGCGTTTCAACGGCGATTGCAATGTGCCTCTGTGTGGCCTCGTCGAGGGTGACCACCGTCTGCCCGTTGACTACGGAGACTCGCGAAGGTGCTTGCACTGCCTCCTCCTGATCTTCGTCGTCCTGGTCTGGAGGATCTTTGTGCGTCCCGGCGAAAGCCCGCAGCAACACGGATGCTGCGACAGCCACGAGCACGATTCCTAGCAGCCATTTCAGGGTTTTCATGGTTTTTCCTCCAGAGAGCCATCAGCTCTCAGCATTCAGCAATCAGCTTTCAGCAAGAGCAGGAGTGGCGTGCTGATCCTCAAAGCGGATAGCTGATCGCTGAAAGCTTGCGTGCGCCTCATCACCGTGCCGCCGCCGGAAGCACCAGCGGAACACTGTCTCCGGGTTCGAGAGGTTTTTGGATTGCGCCTTCAAGAGCGCCCAGCGCGGCCTGTGTCTGAACGAGTGTGTTCAGCCATGCTT
>JBOGJW010000002.1:0-8411 GCA_050745245.1 Terriglobia bacterium
GCGTGATTCCGTCCAGGGGGAAAAAGGTGAGGGTGGTATTTGCCTGGGGGTCAAGATCAATGAGCAGCGTGCGCTTTTTCTTCAGCGCAAAGGCGGCGGCAAGATTGATCGCCGTTGTAGTCTTGCCGACGCCGCCCTTCTGGTTTGCAATCGCGATAACCGTGGCCACTCAGAGCTCCAGCCGGAATGTCGTCACATCTTGTAGCGACCAATATCGTCGTCATTAAGGCTTTCCAGCCATTTGCTGAGCTCTTCGTTGTTTACTTTTTCGGAAGCGGCCCCGGAAACCTTGGAGTTCTTCAGCACACCTTCTTCGACGTAAATGGGACAATCTACGCGCAGCGCCAGCGCCAGCGCGTCACTCGGCCGGGAATCGATTGAGATGCTCTGCCCCTCGCGTTCCAGCCAGATGAGGGCGTAGAACGTGTCGTCGCGGAGGTCGTTTACTACAACCTTGTGAACGTGGGTGTCGAGCCCGAGCAGCAGGTTGCGGATGAGGTCGTGGGTCATCGGCCGGGGAGTCGAAACCTTCTCGATCTCCAGCGCAATGGCGTTGGCCTCGTAGATTCCCACCCAGATCGGCAGCACCGCGGACCCAGCCGTGTCCCGGAGAATCACGATGGGCATGTTGGTGACCGGGTCCATCATCAGTCCGCGGATTTTCATCTCAACTTCCATCGCTTCCTCCCGTGTGTCTGCGCTCCTCCATGCTAAATGGCAGATTTCACGCCGTTGCGGTCTCGACCCCCGTGAGGCTGTTAGGGCCTGCCGCGGTGATCCGCACATTCATGTACCGCCCCTGCCAGCCTTCCTCGCCGGGAAAGTTAACCACGCGATTCCCCGTTGTGCGCCCCACCGCCTGCCCGAGTCGCGGCTGATATCCCTCTACGAGCACTTCGAATCCCCGGCCCACCAGCGCCTCGTTGCGCCGCAATTGAATCTGCCGTTGCAGCTCCTGGAGCGCCGTAAGACGCCGCGCCTTTGCTTCTTCGGGAACCGAGTCCTCCATCTTCCCCGCTGCCGTGCGCGGGCGCGGCGAATACTTGAACGAGAAGACTTGGTCGTATTCTACCTGGTTTAGCAGCCGCAGGGTGTCTTCGAAATCCTCCTCCGTCTCGTTGCAAAAACCTACGATTACATCGGTAGAGATGCTGATATCACGTTTCGCCCGGCGTATGCAATCGATTCTCTCCAGGTATTCGTCGCGGGTGTAGGTGCGCTTCATCCGCGCCAGCACGCGGTCGGATCCGCATTGCACCGGAAGGTGCACATGGTCGCAGAGCGCCGGAACCGAGTCGATGGCGTGCACGATCTCCGGGGTGAAATCCCGCGGGTGCGACGTGGTGAAGCGAAGGCGGCGCAGCCCGGGGATTTCCGCAACGCGCAGCAGAAGTTCGGTAAAGCTCAGGCCGGCGGGAGACGGATCGCGATAGGAATTTACCGTCTGGCCCAGAAGCTGAATTTCCGTGTAGCCCTCGTCGACCAGTCTTCGGGCTTCGTCGGTCACGCGCGCGCTCGGACGGCTGCGCTCCGGGCCGCGCGTCATAGGTACCACGCAATAGCTGCACGCTTTATCGCACCCTTCGATAATCGTTATATAGGCGCGGAAGGGATTATCGCGCCGCGTGAGCTCGGTTTCGAAGCACTCATCCACGTCGAGCGATAATCCGGTGACGCGGCGCTCGCCTGCCTCGATGCGGTCGAGAAGCTCGGGGATGCGGGAATAGCTGGCGGAGCCGCACACCAGGCTCACGTGCGGCGCCCGCTCGAAAATGCGCTCGCCTTCCTGCTGAGCCACGCATCCTAATACGCCAATCGTCTTCGGCCCGCCAGCATTGCCTTTCCGGAACGCGCCGAGCCGCGAGAAGACCTTTTGCGCCGCTTTTTCGCGAATGCTGCACGTGTTGTAGAAGATCAGGTCAGCATCTTCAGGACGTTCCGCCACGCGGTAGCCTCGGGCGAGCAGCGCTCCGGAGACTTTCTCCGAATCGTGCACATTCATCTGGCAGCCGAACGTCTCGATGTAAAACGTCTTGCGGCTGCCCTGGGCCTGTCTGACAAGAGCCGGTTGGCAAAATGGTCGCGGAGCGTCACCGCTTGGCCGTATTCGGGAGATCTGAACGAGTTCACTGCCCATGCCGCGCCTGCATTCCTGGGTTCAGTATAACGCCTTGCCCGAAACCACGCTATCAACAAAGTGCGCCTTCCGGGTAATGCCGGGCAAAACCCGCACTTTCGCTTTGCGCGCAGCGCGAAGGCTGAGCCTTCGCACTGCGAAAAAAATCAGGTTGGGTAAGCGGGCCGGTCTCCGGAAGGGCAAAGCCCTTCCGCAAGTCAGGCGGCAGAGCCGCAAATCGTGCCCATTCCCCGTTCCCCGTTCGCTGTTCCCTATCACGGTGGTTCTCATTTTTCAGTTGACGCAAGCCCTCCTGGACTATAAATTGGGCGTTTGCCAGCGCCGGACGAGAAACGCCCCGGAGGCGCATGACGGGAGGAGAGCTATGAAGGTTGGACTTTTCACTGCACTTTTCGCCAAGCTGAGTCTCGAAGATGTGATCAAGAAGATCAAGCCGCTGGGGATTCGCACCCTGGAGCTCGGCACCGGTAATTTCCCTGGCGATCCGCATCTGAAGCTGGAATGGCTGAGCGCACCGGCGAAGCTCAAGGAATTCAAACAGCGGCTGGACGATCAGGGCATCACCATCAGCGCGCTGAGCTGCCACGGTAACCCGCTTCATCCGGATAAGGGCGTGGCCGAATCATGTCAGGACATCAGCCGGAAAACGATTCTGCTGGCCGAGAAGCTGGGAGTCACTCGGGTGATCGACTTTTCGGGCTGCCCGGGAGATTCCGACGACGCCAAATATCCCAACTGGGTCACCACGCCCTGGCCGCCGGACTACCCGGAACTGCTGAAGTGGCAGTGGGAGAAGAAAGTGATTCCGTACTGGAAGAAGCGCGCGCAATTCGCGGAGAGCCACGGCATCAGGGTTGCCATCGAGATGCACCCCGGCTTCGTGGTCTACTCACCCGAAAGCATGTTAAGGCTGCGCGCGGAGGCCGGACCGGCAATCGGCTGCAACTTTGATCCCAGTCACATGTTCTGGCAGGGGATCGACCCCTGCGCAGCGGTGCGGGCGCTGGGCGAGGCCGTATTCCACGTGCACGCCAAGGATACGCGCCTTTACGACGTCAACTACAAGGTGAACGGCGTGCTGGACAATAAGCCCTACCGCGATGAGAAGAATCGCTCCTGGATTTTTCGCACCGTCGGCTACGGCCACGGGCCGGACTTCTGGGGCGATTTTGTTTCAACTCTCCAGATGATCGGCTACGACGACGTCCTCTCCATCGAGCACGAAGACAGCTTGATGTCTGTTGACGAAGGGCTCTCGAAGGCCGCGAATTTCCTCAACCAGATCGTCATCCGGGAGAAACTCTCGGAGATGTGGTGGGCGTAGGCAGGGAATAAGGAGGCAACATGGCTGACCTCAACGTGGCGTTGCTCGGTTACAAGTTCATGGGAAAGGCGCACTCGAACGCCTACCGGCAGGTGGGGCATTTCTTTCCGTCTAAGTATCAGGTTCGGATGAAGGTGATTTGCGGGCGGGATCGCGCCGCCGTCGAGGACGCAGCCCGAATTTTCGGCTGGGATGAGGCGGAGACGGACTGGCGCAAGGTGGTTGCGCGGCCCGACATCGACGTCATCGACATCTCAACGCCCGGCAACCTGCACCACGAGATGGCGATTGCGGCGGCGCGCGCCGGCAAGCATATCATCTGCGAGAAGCCGCTCGGCAACACGCTCTCTGAGGCCAAAGAGATGCTCCGGGCCGTGGAAAAAGCGGGCGTCAAGCACATGCTCATGCACAACTACCGCAAGATTCCCGCCGTCTCCTACGCCCGTCAGCTTATTAAAGACGGCCGCCTCGGCACGATTTACCATTACCACGGCGCCTATCTTCAGGATTGGATTCTCGACCCGCAATTTCCGCTGGTCTGGCGGCTGGACAAGAAGCTGGCGGGGAGCGGCGCGCTCGGGGACATCGGCTCTCACGCGGCAGACCTCGCGCAGTTCCTCAATTCCGATATCGAGTCGGTAACCGCGCAGATGACGACGTTTATCAAAGAGCGGCCGCTGCCCGGCTCGGGTGAAGGCGCGTGGGGAGCAAAGGGAAAGAAGGGCAAAGGCCGCGTTACGGTGGATGACGACGCCAACTTCCTGGCTCGCTTCAAGAATGCCAGCGTCGGCATCTTTGAAGCTTCGCGTTTCTGCGGCGGGCGCCGGAATTTCAATACGTTCCAGATTTACGGAAGCAAGGGCAGCGTGGCATTCAACCTGGAAAGGATGAATGAGCTGGAATTTTACGATGGCACTGCGCCGAAAGCGGAGCAGGGCTACAAGACGATCAACGTCACCGAAACCGTTCACCCCTACGCGGGCGCCTGGTGGCCGCCGGGCCACATCATCGGCTACGAGCATACGTTCGTTCACGCCGTGCACGATTTCCTCACCGCACTGGAGAAGGATCGCCTGCCGGAGCCGAACTTCTACGACGGAGTGAAAATCCAGGCAGTGCTCGACGCGATCGAGCGCTCGGCGAAGTCCCGAAAATGGGAACGGGTCTGAAGAGATTGATTCATTGACTCATTGATTCATTGCTCTCGCCGTAGGAAATGATCATGTATCTTCAATAAGTCCATGAAAAAATGAGCCAATGAGTCAACCCTATCTGATGGGCGTTGACGTAGGGACCACGGGCACGCGCGCCGTCATTCTGCGCGCCGACGGCCGCGTGGTGTGCGCCGCAACATCGGAGCACGAGCCCATGCGGATGGCCAAGCCCGGCTGGGCGGAGCAGGATCCCGAAGACTGGTGGCGCGCAGGCCTGGCGGCGATCCGGTCGGTGCTGCAGGATCAGGAAATCAAGCCGGGCGACATCGCCGCCATCGGGCTCTCCGGCCAGATGCACGGCGTTGCGCTGCTCGACAGGTCCGGGGCGGTTCTGCGACCGGCGCTCCTGTGGTGTGACCAGCGAAGCCAGGCGCAATGCGATTGGATTACTTCCCGCCTCGGGGCCGACCGGCTGGTGAAGCTTGCATCGAACCCGGCGCTCACCGGGTTCAGCGCCCCTAAGCTCCTCTGGGTGCGCGATCACGAGCCCGAGCTTTATGCCCGCGCCGCCCGCTTTCTGCTTCCCAAGGATTACATCCGCTTTAGACTGACCGGCGAATTTGCCACGGACGTCTCCGACGCCTCTGGGACGCTTCTGTTCGACGTGGTCCACCGGCGCTGGTCCGAGGAGCTGCTCGAAGAACTGAATGTCGACCGCCGCCTTCTGCCGCCGGCATTCGAGTCGCCCGAAGTGACGGGAAGCATTACCAGCGAAGCGGCGGTGCTGACCGGATTGCGCGCGGGCACGCCCGTAGTAGCGGGCGCGGGAGACCAGGCCGCCAGCGCCGTGGGGAACGGCATAGTCTCTCCGGGCCTGATTTCTATCACGCTTGGCAGTTCCGGAGTCGCGTTCGCCTCAACAGCGAGCCCTAAGCTCGATCCCGGCGGGCGCATTCACACGTTCTGCCACGCGGTGCCGGGCAAGTGGCACGTGATGGGCGTCACGCAGGGCGCGGGACTTTCGCTGCGCTGGTTTCGCGAGCAGTTTGGGGAAATGGAAAGCTGGTATGCGCGCCAGGTGGGCGCCGACCCCTACGAGCTGATGATCGCGGAGGCGGGAAAAGCTCCGCCCGGAAGCGACGGCCTCCTGTTTCTTCCTTACTTGATGGGCGAGCGCACGCCACACCTGGATCCCGAAGCGCGGGGCGCGTGGTTTGGCTTGACGGCGGCGCATCGGCGAGGGCACCTCATCCGCGCTATTCTGGAAGGCGTTGCCTTCAGCCTCCGCGACTCGCTGGAGATCTTTCGTGAGCTCTCGATACCGGTGGACCAGATTCGCGCTTCGGGCGGCGGCTCGCGCAGCCCGCTGTGGCGGCAGATTCAGGCGGACGTCTGCGGCAAGGAACTGGTAACGCTGCGCGAATCGGAAGGTTCAGCGTTTGGCGCCGCCCTGCTGGCCGGCGCGGGCGGAGGAGTGTACCGCTCGGTAGAGGCGGCGGCGAAAGACGCGGTTCACATTCGCGAGCGCGTGGTTCCGGGCAAGGACAGTGCTGAGATTTACGAGCGCCTCTACCCGGTGTACCGCAGCCTTTATCCGGCAGTCTGCGGAGTGGCGCACGAGCTCGCGCGATTCGCGCAGGGAGTTTAGAGGCGGCTTTATGCCGCCATGTGCCGTGGCGGGGTAAATCCGCCGCTACCCTGCTGCGGTTTTTCCTGGAAACACAAGCCGCGGAATCAGAAAAATGCAGGTCCGCGCTACCCCGCTGTTCAGTCATTCCCGCGAAAGCGGGAATCCAGTTGATTAGATGGACCCCAGCTTTCGCGGGGGTGACACTGATAGCAGGGGCCGCGGGCCCCAAAATGTTTGCCAAAAAACCAATAATTTACGGTATGGCGATGCAGGAGAAAATCGATCTGATCAGACGGCGGCATTTGCTCGGGATGCTTGCGGCGCTTTGCGCTTGCACTCTGCCGATGATCCCGCGAACCGGCGGCGTGGCGCGAATTGCGGCGCTGCTGAACCCTTTTAGCGTGAGGTTAACTATGGCGACTCCGCCTCCTTCATTCACGGTGAAGCTCGAAAAAGCTCACTATAACGGCTGGGAAGTTTATCGGCTCACCAATGGCATCATCAGCCTGTATATTGCTCCGCAGCTTGGCGGCCGCGCCATCCAGCTTGAGCTGGGCGGCGAGGGATTGTTCTTCGTGAACAAAAACCTGGCAGGCAAGATTCTGCCGGAGAGCGAAAATAACGTGAAGGCAGGCTGGGCGAACTACGGCGGCGATAAAGTCTGGCCGGCTCCCGAGGGCTGGAGCAACGACGACGAATGGGCGAGCGTGCCGTATTACATCCTCGACGGCAGCCACTACGCTTTCGCCGTTGTCAAGGACACGCCGGCCGAGGCGGCCGTGCGCGTCACCAGCCCGAAAGATCCGCGCACCGGCGTCCAGTTCGAGAGGACGTTTCACGTTTACGCCGGAACCACGCGGGTGACTGTCGAGCAGGTGATGAAGAACATCAGCCACCGGCAGATCCGCTGGGGCATTTGGCACGTGCTGCAGAACAACGCGGCGGATGCCAGTGACCCTTCCAAGCCGAATCCCGAGCTCTACATGTATGTGCCGGTGAACCCGCGCAGCATGTTTCCGAAAGGCTACTACATCGCCTACGGCGATGCGCTGCACCCGAGCTATCACGTGATCGACGACGGCCATATGCTGCGCGTGCATTACCTTTATCGCGTCGGAAAGGTGGCGCTTGACTCAAGCGAGGGCTGGTACGCCGTGGTGAACGGACAGAAGGACCTCGGATACGTGGAGAATTTCAAATATTTTGCCGGCCGCGCCTATCCCGACAACGCATCAATCGAGTCATGGAATGATGGAGCGGGCGTGATCTCGCGCGGGACCTATTTCCAGACGCTTCCGGACGATCCTGAAAAAACGCCGTACTTCCTGGAGGCGGAAGTGCTCAGCCCTTATGCAACGCTCGACCCCGGCGAGCAGTATGAATTTACGGTGCACTGGTCGCCCACGCGAGTCACAAACCCCATCGTCAAGGCGGTGTGGGCGGGAGCAGTAAGCCAGCCGCTCGCGGCGAGGGTGGAAGGCGGCCAGATCACGCTCACCGGCATTTTTGGTGTATTCGTTCCCGGCGAGCTTGTCGCGCACTTTTACAGCGCAAAGGGCGAAGTGCTGGGCGAGCGGATTCTCGAGGACGTCGACCCCCGGCGCGTTGTGCGGCTCGACAAAACGGCGCAGTTGCCGGCCAATACGTACCGTGTTAGCGTCAGCGTTCGCGATGCGGAGGGCAATAATCGCGGATACCTGGGAAACGTGGTTTTGAAATAGTGCGGCGCGAAATAGGGGGGACAGCGCCAGCAATTCGAGGCCCGGAGGGCCGAAACATGATTAGCCCCGGGCGTACGAAGCTGTGAAAACATTCGGGGCCTGTCATTCTGAGGAGGTCGCCGAGGCGACCGACGAAGAATCCCCGCATTTGCTTGATTTTTAAAATACCGGGATGCTTCGCGGAGTTTACCCTGAGCCCCTTCGCTGCGCTCAGGGCCGTTCGCAGCGGAAGGGCGAACGGGCTCAGCATGACGGTCATCCGCTATTTTTTCACACCTTCTTACGCCGCAGGCTAAATTCCTCCACCCGCATAGCGGGCTGAAAGCGGGAATGACTGAAACTGGCATTTGATTGCGGCTCTGCCGCGCTGCGCTACAAATGCCGTAGCGAGCCGGGTAAGGACGGCGGCCGAGACTCGCTGAGCAGGATGACACGGCCCCAAGGG
>JBOGJW010000003.1:0-7816 GCA_050745245.1 Terriglobia bacterium
TGGAGCGGATCCCCGGGCCGGACTTCCCGACCGGGGCCACGCTTTACGGCAAGTCCGGGATCAAGTCCGCTTACGCCACCGGCCGCGGCCAGTTCACCATGCGCGCCAAGGCGGCCATCGAGCGGCCCAGCAAAGATAAGCAGCAGATCGTGATCACCGAGATTCCATTTCAGGTGAACAAGGCCAACGTAATTAAGCGGATCGCCGCCCTGGTGCAGGAAAAGAAGATCGACGGCATTTCTGATGTTCGCGACGAGTCGGACCGCGAGGGAATGCGTATTGTGGTGGAGCTGCGGCGCGGCGAGCAGCCGGAGGTGATCCTGAACAATCTCTACAAGCACACCCAGCTTCAGGAGACCTTCGGCATGATCATGCTGGCCATCGTCAACGGCCAGCCGCGCACGCTGTCGCTGCCGGAAGCCATCCAGCTTTTCATCGATCATCGCGTGACGGTGGTACGGCGTCGCACCGCGTACGAGCTGCGCAAGGCGCAGGAGCGCGCGCACATCCTGGAAGGCTTTCTGAAAGCGCTCGAGAACCTGGATGCGGTGATCAAGCTGATCCGGGCATCCAGGGCGCCACGAGAAGCGCGCGATGGCCTCGTTGCGCGTTTCGATTTTACCGAGCGGCAGGCGCAGGCGATCCTTGAGTTGCAGTTGCAGCGCCTTACCGCGCTTGAGCGCGACAAGATTCAGGATGAACACGCTGAGCTGCAAAAGAAGATCGCGCAATACCAGGAAATCCTGGGCAGCGAAAAGATGCTGCGCAAGGTGATCGTAGACGAGCTGCGGCAGGTGCAGAAGGAGTTTGGGGACGAGCGCCGGACGGAGATCATCGAGGAGCAGGCGGAGATCCGCCTGGAAGACCTCATCACCGTGGAAGACGTGGTGATCACCGTCTCGCACTCGGGATACGTGAAGCGCACGCCGCTGGCCACCTACCGGCAGCAGGCGCGCGGCGGCAAGGGCCGCCTGGGCATGAGGACGCGCGAGGAAGACATTGTGGATCACCTCTTCATCGCTTCCACGCACAGCTACATCCTGGTGCTCACCAACACGGGCAAGCTCTACTGGCTGAAGGTGTACGAGATTCCGGATGTGGGCGCGGCGGGCAAGGGCAAGCACATGCTGAATCTGGTGAACCTGGCGGCGGGTGAAAAGATGACCGCCGTGCTGGGAGTGAAGGAGCTGCCGGAAGAGCGGCGCGACGTTACGATCGACGGCGGGAATTACGCCGCCGAGGGATACGTGGTGCTGGTGACGCGCTACGGGCTCATCAAGAAGACGCGCCTGGCCGAGTTTTCCAATCCTACATCGCGCGGCATCGTGGCCATGCGCATCGAGGAAGGCGACGAGCTGATCGGCGCCACGCTCACCACCGGACGCGATACCATTTTCCTGGCGACGCACGAGGGCATGGCCATCCGCTTTCCGGAGCAGGACGTGCGCGACATGGGCCGCGCGGCCTACGGCGTCTACGCCATGGACCTGGCGGAGGGCGACTACCTGGTGGGCATGGAAATCGTGGGCGAGAAGGCGCTGATCCTCTCGATTACCGAAAAGGGCTACGGGAAGCGGACGCCGATTACCGAGTATCGCCTGCAATCGCGCGCCGGCAAGGGCGTGATCAACGTCAAGACCACAGAGCGCAACGGAAACGTGGTAGCGGCGCTCAGCGTGACGGAAGACTCGGAGGTGATGATCATCTCCCAGCAAGGCAAGATCACGCGAATCGATTCCAGCACCATTCGCGAGTGCGGGCGATCCACGCAGGGGGTGCGGCTGATCAATTTGGAAGATGGCGACCAGGTGGCCGCAGCGTGCCTCGTCAAAACCGGAGCCAACGGCAACGGCGGACTCGAGCCCGCGCAGGGAACGCTCATTCAGTGAAGGCTGCTACATTGCATACCGTAATTTCCTGTTTTTCCAGTATTTGAGATTGATTGGCTCAGGTGCGCGCCGCTTCTTTGTACTGTATTTCGGCCAGGCGAGCGGCGCCGCGCTGTACTTTTTCGCACGCGTTCACGATGTCATCAATCTCATTTCGCCCGCCCAGAAGCAGGTTGTGCTCCAGCCAGATGCCATCCTGGCACACCCGCTCCGCCTCGGGGAGAGCGAGCGACTCGTATTCCTGCGGCGCCCGCCACGCGCCGCATCTGCAAGGAGGAAGATTGCAGCGGCTGAAGACTCCGTTGCGGTAAAGCGGGTACGGATACGTTCTTTGGGCCGGAATTCCTTCCGCCTGCAGAGCGCGAAGGAAGGCGCCTCGCGGCGCGCCGCCGAACCTTGAAGGATCGTACCGCAGCGTCACCAGATACCACGGCTGGCGGTCCACGCGCGGGCTGGCCTCCGCCATCGCCAGTCCATTGAAGCCGCGCAGGCGCTCGCGCAGGTAGCCCGCGTTTTCCGCGCGGCGCCGGCTTTGTTCGGGGAGTTTGCGCAACTGGGCGGCCAGAATTGCCGCCTGGAATCCGCTCAGCCGGTAATTGGCGCCCAGCGTGAAATGCTCATACCATCCCGCGCCTTTGCGCCGTCCCTGGTTGCAATAGGCCCAAAGCTTTTCGCCGAGCGCGGAATCGTTGGTCACCATGATGCCGCCCTCGCCCGACGTAACCAGCTTGAAAGCCTGAAAGCTGAATGTGGCTACGCTGCCAAAGTTGCCCACCGGCACGCCTCGCCAGCGCGCGCCATGAGCGTGCGCCGCGTCCTCGATGAGCGCCAGCTTGTGACGCTCCGCGATTGAGCGCAGCGCGTCCATATCCGCCGGAAGACCGCCAAAGTGGACGGCGATGATTGCCCGCGTGCGCGGGGTAATGGCCGCTTCGACGGCTTGGGGCGAAATGTTGAGCGTGCCGGGATCGATATCCGCGAAGACCGGCGCGCCATGACAGAGCAGCACCGCGGTGGCCGTCGCAACAAACGTGAACGGCGGGACAATCACTTCATCCCCGCATTCGATTCCGAGGGCGCGCAGCGCGACTTCGAGCGCCACCGTTCCGTTGGCGCAGGAGACGGCATGGCGCACCTGGTGCATCTCCGCGAAAGCGGCTTCAAACTCCTCCACCTTCTTGTTGTAGCCGCCCCATGATCCGCTTTCGAGCACCTCGCGCAGAGACTCCTCTTCCTCCTTCCCGTAAACCGGCCAGGGAGGAAACGGCGCCTTGCGAACTGGCTCACCGCCGAATAGAGCTAATTCCATCGTTCGTCAAACCTCGGATTCTGTAGCGGCGGCTCAGGCCGCCATTTGGTGTAGCGCTTCGCTAGTCAGAGACTGTGAACAAATTGGCTGACGTGCAAAAAGCCTCACGCAAAGGCGCAAAGCCGCAAAGGGCACGCAAAGAGAAATAAAAGTGTTGCACTTTGCGTTTCCTTAGCGCCTTGGCGTCTTTGCGAGAGCATCTTTTCGCGCCTCATCGCCCTTCGCCGCTCGCCATGGTCTCAACGCCGCCCGTGTAGCCGCGCAGGGTCGAAATCCTGGTACAGGCCTCTTTCAGGGCCGCCGCCACTTCGCGGTCGCGGCGCTGGGGCAGTCGCACGGCAGGCGCGGAAATACTCAGCGCCGCCACTACGTTTCCGTCCCGATCGAAAATCGGCGCTCCGAGACACCGGATGCCGCGCGAATCCTCCTGGTCATCGACCGCATATCCGTGCTCGCGAACCCGGCGAAGCTCGTGATAGAAGCTGGCGCGGTCGTGAATGGTGCGAGGAGTCGAGGATTTCAGAGGGCCGCTCTTCAAGATGGATTCAAGTTTCGCCTTCGGCAGGTGAGCCACCAGGCACTTTCCAAGCGCCGTCGAGTGCACGGGGCTGCGCATTCCGGCGTGGGCCGCCAGCCGGAAAACGTGCGGACTTTCCATCACGCGAACGTAGAGCACTTCTCCGCCTTCGAGCACGCCCAGGTTCACCGTCTCCTGGAAGCGGCGGAGGATGTCCGTCATGAAGGGCGCGGCCGCGGAGGAAAGATCCGATCCGGGCCGCGCGGCCCCCGCCAGGCGACTGAGGCGGCCGCTCAGCGAGTAGCGCCGCTCCGGCCCTTTCTCGACGTAGCCGAGGCGCTCCAAGGTAAACAGAATGCGGAACACGGAGCTCTTCACAAGGCCCGTTCGGGCCGCCAGGTCCGCCAGGCGCACGTTCTGCTGGCCCTCAAAGGCTTCGAGAACGCGCAGCGTCCTCTCAATCACCGCAATGTAATTGTTTGCCGGCATCGAAGGCGATAAGTCTAGCAGTTTTCCCGGCGGGACGTCTAATGAAAAATTGTCTAAGTTCTATGCTGAAGAACTTTGCGCATTCAGAACCAGAGTCGAGCGGCTTGCTCGCTGCCCACAAAACCGCGCCGTAGCAGGATGAATTGCGAGTCACGCTTAAATTCTGACCTGAAGAACGCCTCGGTGCCGCGTGCGCGCTGGCATTTTCATGAGCTTTCGCAGACCCAAGACCCAGGAAGAGGGACCGCATAACACCCCAACAGCGACGGAGGCCGCTTGGTTGAAAAATTCGAAAAAGAGCCTATTTTGCCCTTTTTTGCACCCTGTCAGACCGGGTTCGTTCCCTTCGTTCCTTCTAATAATCCATTGTTTTCAGCGGTTTACGGCCGCGCCTCCCTAAGGGAATCCATTATTGACGTTTCTGATGTCAGAGCTGCAAGTCTCGGAGAATAAAGGAGTTGATGCCGCGAGCGAGCGCGCCTAAGGCTCATTTTGCACGAACCGGCTGCGGACTGAGGGCGCAATTTCGATGTCCTGCATGCGAACGCTTTCTGCGGGCTGCGTCCGCGCCTTGCGCAGAGCGCGCGGACCTTCAATCCGCACAGAGCCTAGTATACTAGGCCAGATGTTGCGTGTCAATGCGGCTACTGAATGGCAGCCGCGGTCCATCGCATTCTGATTGATCGTGGGCTTGCCTTGCATCTTTGCCCCTTTGCGCGGGGCCGGGGCCTTCCGCACGTTAGACAGGCAGGGCAGACTTCGCGCTTTTCGAAGTCTGTCGGCCTTTCCTTTGGGAATTCAGGAACAAGCCGCAGAAAAACGCAGGTCCGCGCTACCGCGCTCGCAGGCAAGTAACGGGGTGCGCGGCCAGAAGAACCGTTGTACGATCAGGGGATGAAATTCCGGGTTGAGCTGGGAAGGAGGTCTATGCGAAATTGTGCCCTTATTCTGGCGCTGGTGCTGAGCCTGGCGGGTTCAGCTTTTGCGCAGCGCCTGCCTCATACCGCGGTGCCTCTCCATTATCAACTTACTCTCGCTCCCAACTTCTCAACAGACACTTACACCGGCAAGGAGGGGATCCAGATTCGCGTCCTGAAGCCGGTGACGACGATCACGCTGAACGCGGTGGAAATTCAGTTTCAAAATGTTTCCATCGACTCAGAGGGCCGCAGCCAAGCCGCCAAAGTGGCGGTGGACCCGGCGCGAGAAATGGCCACGCTTTCGATAGCGCAGGCGCTCCGGCCCGGCCCCGCCGAAATTCACATTCAGTTCACGGGCATCCTGAATCATCAACTCAGGGGCTTTTACCTGGCAGAAGAGAACGGCCATAAATACGCCATCACCCAGTTCGAGCCCACGGACGCCCGGCGCGCCTTCCCGTGCTTCGACGAGCCTGCCCTAAAAGCCACGTTCGACGTAACCCTGGTCATTCCTCGCGAGGATACGGCCATCTCGAACGGCGCGATCGCCTCGGACACGCCGGGACCCGGGCCGGATCAGCACACCGTCCGGTTCGCAACCTCGCCCAAGATGTCGAGTTACCTGGTGGCCATGTTGGTAGGCGAGTTCAAATGCCTGAGCGGAGCAGCCGGCGGGGTTCCCATCCGCGTCTGCGCGCCTCCCAAGCAGGTGCAACTCGGCCAGTTCGCACTGGAATCCGCCGAGCACGTCCTTCCGATATACGAACGCTATTTTGGAATCAAGTATCAGTTCCACAAGCTGGACCTGATTGCGGCGCCCGACTTTGAAGCCGGCGCCATGGAAAACACCGCCGCTATCACCTTCCGCGAGGCCGACCTGCTCCTGGACAGCCGGTACGCCCCTTTACCGGCGCGCCAGCGCGTCGCCTACGTGGTGGCGCACGAGATGGCGCACCAGTGGTTCGGCGACCTGGTCACGATGGACTGGTGGAACGACATCTGGCTCAACGAAGGGTTCGCCACCTGGATGGGCCGGAAGGCCGTTAACGAATGGATGCCGCAGTGGCACATCAACACCTCCGACGCGCTGGATACCTACGGCGCGCTCGCTCTCGATTCGATGGAAACCACGCGGGCCATCCGCGCTCCGCGTGCCGAGACCCCGGCGGAAATCAACCAGCTCTTCGACGGAATTACGTACGAGAAGACCGCCGCCATCCTGCGCATGGTCGAACACTTCGCCGGATCGGAAGCCTTCGAGCGAGGCATTCACGCCTATCTTGAGAAGTACGCGTGGTCTAACGCCTCCGCCGAGGACTTCTGGAACACCATTACCGTGGCGTCCCATAAGCCCGTGAGCACGGTGATGCCCGGGTTCGTCATCCAGCCAGGCGCGCCCATCGTCAGCGTCAGTTCCCGGTGCGATGGAAGCTCCACAAAGGTCACGCTGGCGCAGCGCCGGTATTTCTTGAACCGGCAGAAGTTCGAGGCCGGCAGCAGCGAGCGGTGGGCGATCCCGGTTTGCTTCAAGACCGCCTCGGGGGCCACGCGATGCGTGGTGCTGAAGGAGGCGCGGCAGACGTTCTCCTTCCCCGGATGCTCGCCTTGGGTTTTTGCAAACGCAGGCGCGCGCGGCTACTACTGGCTGTCATACCAGCCGGCCGAGCTCGAAAGCATCAGCAAGAGCGCGGAAAATACCCTTTCGCCGCCGGAGCGTATCGCGCTGCTTTCCGACGCCGCCGCCATGCTCCACTCGGGTGACATCACCATTGGCGACTATCTCCGCACGACAGCGGCGTTCAGCGGCGACCGAAGCAGCGCGGTGATGCAGGAGGTTACTGCGGCGCTCGATAAGATCGGCCGCGACCTGGTAAGCCCCGCCGACCGCGCGCAGTACCAGGCGTACGTGCGCGGCCTGCTGCGTCCGGCTTTTGAGCGCCTGGGATGGAAGATCAAGCCGGGCGAGCCGCCGGATACGCGCATCATGCGCGCCAACGTGATCGAGACGCTGGGCTTCACCGGCCGCGATCCGGATGTTTTGGCGGAAGCACGCCGGCTCGCCAATGAATATCTCGCGAACCGCTCGGCGGTGGACCCCTCGCTCGCGCCCACGGTGCTGAGCCTTGCCGCGCTGGACGGGAACGGGGCTCTCTACGAGCGCTTTCTTCAGCGCAGCAAGAGCGCGAGCTCTCCCGACGAGCTGTATGCTTTCCTCGGCGCGCTCACCGATTTCACCGAGCCCGCGCTCATCCGCCGTTCGCTCGATTACTCGCTTACTCCCGCCGTCCGCGAGCAGGATTTCACGCAATTCCTCGGCGGGCTGATGTCCAATCCCGCCGCAAGAGACGCGGCCTGGGATTTTGTGAAGTCCCACTGGACCGATATCCAGCCCAAGCTCTCCACCTGGGGCGGCGCCTACATCATCGGGGACACCCGCGGCTTCTGCGATACCGCGCATCGTGACGACATCGCCCAGTTCTTCCGAACGCATCCCACTCCGGCTTCGGGCAGCACCTTCCGGCGCACGCTGGAGACTATCGATAACTGTATTGACCTGAGAGAGCGGCAGGAATCGGAGCTCGCCGCGTGGCTGAAAACGCAGGGGCCGTCGCGCACGGCGCAAAGTGGATCATTCGAGGGAACGGCGGTGTCGCCCCGGCCGCTGTAGCGGCGGTGTCCTCACCGCCACTTT
>JBOGJW010000004.1:0-7403 GCA_050745245.1 Terriglobia bacterium
AGCCAGGATTGCGCGCGCGCCGCCGCTTCCGTTTCCGGCACGCCTTTCAGGCCGGCCAGGAAAACGAGCACGTCGAGCACTTTCATGCGCGGGTAAAGTCCGCGGTCTTCGGGAAGGTAGCCAATCCAATCCTGCACGCGATCACTGAGCGGCTCGCCGAAAATGCGGAGCGATCCTTCGTCCGGGACGAGCATGTGAAGGATCATGCGAAGCGTGGTGGTTTTACCTGCTCCGTTAGGACCCAGAAGGCCGAACAGCGAGCCCTGGTGAATCCGAAGATTCAGACGGTCGACCGCTACGACAGAGTTGAACCGCTTGCTGATGCCTTCGGCGAGAAGCGCA
Organism: Terriglobia bacterium; assembly: GCA_050745245.1. Taxonomy (GTDB): domain Bacteria; phylum Acidobacteriota; class Terriglobia; order UBA7540; family UBA7540; genus RH2-MAG17b. Next base: position 343 of record JBOGJW010000004.1, read on the forward strand.
TCAGGGCGGTGTTGGGCCGCCCTTTCGCTGGTCGTATTGTTTAAGAGCGCGCTCAATGAGCCGTCCTCGTGTAGCGCGGACCTTCAGGACTGTCTTTTAGGGCCTTCGGATCTCAAACTCTTGTGAAAACGCTCGCCGGTTGGCAGGGCGCTGCTTGCGGTGCCCTCGGGCGGAGCAAGCCCCGCCCCTACACGCAGGGCGGCGGCAACCAGAACCCCAACGCTCTTGTAGCATCAAATCACGCAGGCGTGCAAACATAGCCAGCGAGACCTCACAGTCAGGGAGTTCGCTCGACCCGCGTTCGGGTAAGATAGGAAATCTGTAGATTTTTCGGGAGGCGGTACGAATGCGCAATGTCGTGATCATCGGTTCAGGGTGCGCCGGGCTAACAGCCGCAATTTACGCGGCCCGTGCAAATCTGTCGCCACTGGTGATTCGCGGGCACGAGGCCGGGGGACAACTCAGCCTCACGACACTCGTGGAAAATTACCCCGGGTTCCCCAAGGGCGTGCAGGGACCCGAGCTCATCGAAATGATGCAGAAGCAGGCTGGGGAATTCGGCGCGGAGTTCATGGAGGGCAACGTGACTCGCGCGGAACTTTCAGAGCGTCCATTCGTGATTGAGGTGGGAAAGGAGCGTATTGAAACCCGCACTCTTATCATTGCCTCCGGCGCTTCGGCGAAGATGCTGGGCCTGGAATCCGAACGGCGGCTGCTGGGTCACGGCATTTCCACGTGCGCTACGTGCGATGGCTATTTTTTCCGAGGCAAAGAAGTGGCGGTGGTGGGCGGCGGGGATACGGCCGCGGAAGAAGCCCTGTTCCTTACGCGCTATGCTACTCGCGTCGACCTGATCCACCGTCGCGATCAGTTGCGCGCGTCGAAGATCATGGCGGGGCGCCTCCTGAAAAATGACAAGATTCATCCCGTCTGGAACTCCGTCGTTACCGATGTACTTGACATCGACCGCGGCGAGGTTACGGGCGTTCGGCTTAGAAATCTGGAGACCGGCCAAGAAGATTTTCGGCCTTACCATGGCGTCTTCATCGGGATCGGCCACTCTCCCAATACGTCGCTTTTTAAGGGTCAGCTAGAGATGAACGAAGTGGGCTACCTTAAGACCCACGACGGCTCAAAGACGAACGTTCCCGGCGTTTTCGCGGCAGGCGACGTCCAGGACCACATCTACCGCCAGGCTGTGACGGCGGCGGGGTCCGGCTGCATGGCTGCCATCGACGCCGAGCGGTTCCTGGAGGCGGAGGGGTGATGCAGTCTGTATGTACCGCCGTTTCGGGGAGGCTGTAGCGCGGGCGTTCGCATTTCGACGCTGATGCTTTTCGCTGGGTCGGGCGGTTGCATTTCAATCTCAAATTTCAGATTCAGATTCCGGATGCCGGAATTCCGTATCGCGCAGTTACACTGGTTTCCGGAAGCGGTCGAGGATCGGAAAGCAGATGAGCGCCAGCGCGACATTCACGATGATCGCGCTCGCCAGGTCGAGTGGCACGAATGGAGGCGGCGATTGAAAGATCAGCCGCCGCAGCTCCAGCAATACCAGGCTGTGGCCGCAGACCAGCACACCCGTCAGCAGGTAGCGCGTGCCAAGCTGCTCCATGTCAAACTTCACGCTGGCCCAAGCGGAAAAATATCCGACCAGAGCCTTGGCGATGCCGAACATCCCGATGAGCCCATGAGAAAGGGCGTCCTGAACCAGCCCCAGGCCCGTTCCCAGCGCAATGCCAAACACGCGGTCGCGGTGGACGGAAGCGAAATAAATGGTGAGCACCAGCGGGAAATCGAAAAGACGCGCCAGGGGAAATTTCACCGGCAGGGAGATCTGAAGGCCGAGACCGAGAAAGAGGCTCACCCAAAACGCCGCGGGATGGACGCGATAGACCGGAACAGGCCGGTCCGCGGGTTTCGTCATTGCTGGCATGGTGGAAATGAAGGCAGTGCTACTGCCCGTTGTGAATTTTTGAGGGTTCGCTCTTCGCCGTAAAAGGCTTCAGAACCACCAATACGTCCTCCAGGCGATCCAGGGCTGCGGCAGGTTTCACCGTGATGTTTTTGTAGATGTTCCCATTGCTCACTCTTACCACCGTGCCCACCAGCAGTCCCTTCGGATAAATCTGATCTAGCCCGGAAGTAACAACGGGCTGCCCCGGAGCCACGGACTCTTCGTTCATAATGTAGGCAAGCTGGCACAGCCCGTCCCCGCCGCCCTTCACAACACCCTCCACTTGGCTTTGCTGAAGCAGGGCGCCCACGCCGCTCGTACGGTCCGTGATGAGCAGCACCTGCGTGGTATGGCGGAACACAGCGACAGTTTTGCCCACGATTCCGCCCGGCGTAATCACCGGCAGATCGGCGGCGATATTCTCGGCGGCGCCTTTGTCAATGAACACGGCCGATCCCGTTCCCGGGCTGGCGGCGATCACGGTGGCGGCGACTGTTTTCAGCGGCAGTCGATGCCTGAGGTCCAGCAGGGTGCGCAGTCGGTCGTTCTCGGTCTTCGCTTCCGAGAGGCTAAGAATTTGCGCTTGGGCTTCGGCAAGCTGGCGGCGCAGCTCGCTATTCTCCTGCTGCGCGCTCCAGAGGCCGCCGTAAGAGTGCAAGGTCCCCGTGGTCGCATCAGTGAGGCCGCGGACGGAGCGCTCGAACGGGTCGAAGGCGGCCACGGCCCAGACTTTAATCAGGCGCACGTTGTGCTTCCGAGTCACCTGAAACGCCAGCAGTACAAGCTGAGCCACCAGCACCGCAATGAGAACGATGAGAGGAACGTGGCGCCGGAGGAAGGCGTGCATCAATTGCGGGGCATCCGGCGCCCGTGGCGGAGCGGGCCGTTGGATTTCGCTTGCGTCCAACATGATCAGAACCTAAGGCTACTCAATTGCCACCCGTCGCAGCAGGCTGAAATCCGTCAGCATCCTTCCTGTGCCCAGCACCACCGATGCCAGCGGGTCTTCCGCGATTGAAACCGGCAGGCCGGTCTCCTCGCGGATGCGCTTGTCGAGGTTCTTGATCAGCGCTCCGCCCCCGGTGAGCACAATGCCGCGGTCGGAGATATCCGCCGAAAGCTCGGGCGGAGTGCGCTCGAGAGCCACGCGGATCGCGTTCAAAATTGTGGCAACACACTCGGCCAGCGCGTCGCGGATCTCCGTGTCGTCGATGGTGACCGTCTTGGGAATGCCTTCAAGCAGGTGGCGTCCCTTGATCTCCAGGCTCAGCGGCTTCTCCAGCGGGTACGCCGAGCCCAGCTCGATTTTAATCTGCTCCGCCGTGCGCTCTCCGATCAGCAGGTTGTACTTGCGCTTCAGGAACGCGGTGATCGCCTCGTCCATCTCGTTGCCAGCCACGCGAACCGAGCGGCTATATACGATTCCGGAAAGCGAGATCACAGCGATGTCGGTGGTGCCGCCTCCGATATCCACAATCATGCTGCCGGAAGGCTCGGTAATCGGCAGCCCGGCGCCGATAGCCGCCATCATCGCCTGCTCCACCAGAAAAACCTCGCTGGCCTTGGCGCGCATCGCAGAATCCTGCACGGCTCGCTTTTCCACCTGCGTGATCTCGGAGGGCACGCCGATGACGATCCGGGGGTGGACGAACATCTTGCGGTTGTGCGCCTTCCGGATGAAATAGTTCAGCATCTTTTCCGTCACTTTGAAGTCGGCGATCACGCCGTCCTTCAACGGACGGATGGCGACAATATTTCCCGGCGTGCGGCCCAGCATCTCCTTGGCTTCCCGTCCGACCGCTTCGATTTCGCCCGTCACCTTATTGATGGCGACGATCGAGGGCTCGTTCACGACGATGCCTTTGCCTTTTGCATAGACCAGCGAATTGGCCGTGCCAAGGTCGATGGCAAGGTCGGAGGAAAACATGCTGAAAAGCGAGCGAAGATTTACTCCCAATTTGAACTCCTCTGACGAGCAGAAACCAGCGTAGCGGCCGGTGTAGAAGGTTTATACAGAACTGGATTCCCGCTTGCGCGGGAATGACAGAGGCCCCGAAGCGGAGTAGCGCCGACCTCCGCCTTTGAGGTATGCGGCTTTTGCCGAGCTTTACGCACAGACGTCAGGTCCACGAGGGGCGCTGCTGCAGCGCCGGTGTCCCCACCGGCGAGTCCGGCGGCGATGAGGACATCGCCGCTGCAACAGCGGGGCGCCGGCTTACGTCCGGGCGTATAAAAAGCCGCGGACCTGAACAATGCAGGTCCGCGATCCGCGCTATAGCGGCGCTCTATGAGCGCCGAATCAAATTCAAAAGATAATGGCCGGCGGTCACAGACCGCCGTTACAGCCGCGGCCATTACGCACTCTAACGCGGCGGCCGGTAAGTTACCGAGGTAGTATCGGTCTCCCAAACGGTCACGCTACCAAGCTGAAAGGGCTTTTCCTGGAGTTCCCCGCTGAGGCCATCGCTGATATATTTCGCCAGGTTCTCCGCGGAGGGGTTCAATTCGTCAAATGGTTTCAGTTCGTTTAAGAACTGATGGTCGAGCCGCTCTACCAGGGCTCGGAGGCTTGCCTTGATCTTCGAAAAATCCACCAGCAGGCCGGCGTTGTCAAGCTGATCGCCCGCCACGCTCACGCGCACGCGGTAATTATGCCCGTGGAGGTTCTCGCATTTTCCCTGGTAATTGCGCAGAGCGTGACCGGCGGAGAATGACGCTTCGACTGACACTTCAAACATGGGTCCGATCCTGCGAAGCTGATCTGGAGAAAATGGTGCTGGCGGCAAGCTTGAGGGTTCTCACCCGTTGAGCGCGGGCCATCACGCGAGATAGCCTCTCAGCATTCTCGCATAAAACGCCGGACTTCCTCTAGTTGGTTTGTCCGGCGGTAGCCGGGCAGGCTCTCGAAGAAGACCTTACCGTAGGGCATGCGCACAAGCCGGTTATCAAGGATCGCCAGCAGTCCGCGGTCAGACTCACTGCGAATCAGCCGCCCAAAACCCTGCTTGAGGGCAATCACCGCCTCGGGAACCTGGTACTCGCCGAAGGCGCTGCCTCCATCTTCGTTGATCCGCCGAATCCTGGCGGCCACCACGGGGTCGGTGGGAACCGCGAAGGGAAGGCGGTCAATGATGACGGCGCTCAGCTGCTGTCCTTGGACGTCCACCCCCTGCCAGAAGGAGCTGGTGGCAAACAGCACTGCGTTCGGCGTCGAGCGGAATTTTTTCAGCAAGGCTGGCGCCGGGGCGCTCCCCTGGAGCAGCGCGGGGTATGATATCTGCGGTTTTACCCGTTCGTAAATATCGCGCATTTGAGCGTAGGAAGTAAATAGCACGAAGGCTCTGCCGCGAGTCGCCTTCAGAATCTGCGTTACCTCGCCGGCTGCCCGGCCGGCAAAATCCGGGTGGCGAGGGTCCGGCAGGTGAGCAGGGGTGTAGAGGAGCGCCTGCTCCTGAAAATTGAAATGCGAGGCGAAGATTTTCTCCTTCGCGTTTTCGATTCCAAGGCGTGACTTCAGGAAATCGAAATTACCGGCTACGGCCAGCGTTGCCGAAGTAAGGATCACCGTATCCACGCGCTCAAACAATCGCTCGCGCAGAAGAGAGGACACGTCGATGGGCGTCGCCTCCAGAAAGACTCCGCGCCCCCGGCGCTCCCACCAGTAGACGCGGTTCGGCTCGCGGCCCTCAAGCACCGCCTCGACATCCTCGCGCAGCGCGCCGGCGCGCGCCGCCAGATTTAACAATTCCTCGGGACGATCTTTCACGCGGTTCAGCTCGGTGTCGAGGCGCACGAATGCATTGAGCAGGGCCGAGAGCGCGCCGCGATTTGTGGCGACGAATTCCTCGCGCTGGTCAAAACTGGAGCGCCGCTCGGATGCCGGAAACAGCTCGAAAAACAGGTCCGACCGCCGGCGCAGCTCCGCGGTGGCCTTGGCAACCTCGGGAAGGCGCAGGTCCTTCAGGCGCAGGGCCGAGTCCGTATCCCGAGCCAGCTCCTCCACCCGGAAATTACTGACGTGAATCCCGAAGTATTGCGTCGCCACGTCCTCGATCTCATGGCCCTCGTCAAACACCACCGCGGAGTAGTCCGGAAGCAGGCTTGCGTGCTCGGAATCCCGCAGGGCGAGGTCGGCGAAAAACAGGTGGTGGTTTACAACGATCAGGTCGGACTCAGCGGCGCGCTGATGCATCTTAGTGATAAAGCACCGGCTGAACTGGGGACACTTTTGGCCCGTACAGGTTTCGCGGCGGGCATCAATGCGTCGCCACAATTCAGTGCCTTCTGGCAGTTCCGTCAGCTCGGCGCGGTCGCCTGTTTCTGTGCGCTCCTCCCAGCGTCGAATTACCGCATATTCCCGCAGCTCCTCCGCGCCGGAGAGGGCGGGCTGCTGTTCCAGGTCGCTGAGCTTTTGGCGGCAGAGGTAGTTCTGGCGTCCTTTCATCAGCGTCGCGCGGAGGCCGGGCGCGAGCTTTTTTAGGAAGGGAATGTCCTTGAAGAAGAGCTGTTCCTGGAGGGCTTTTGTCCCGGTGGAGATCACCACGCGCCGGCCGCTGCGCAGAATGGGGACGAGGTAGGCCAGAGTTTTGCCAGTGCCGGTGCCAGCCTCTGCAATGAGGTGACGGCGGTGTTCAAGCGCGGATTCCACCTCCTCCGCCATCTCAATCTGGGCTTGGCGATGCTCGTATCTCGGGTGGTGGCGGGCAAGCCATCCCCCTGCGCCCAAGATGCGCTCCACTGGCAGCTTTTGGGCTGCCTTCTGGCTGGTAGCCGGCATAAGGGAAGCATAGCATCAGTTGGGGCGCAGGCTGCCCGTGGAGTTCAGCTGAGCGAGCAGCGCTGTGTAGCCGCGGTGGATGGCTCTATCGCCCGGGGCCAGGCGTGCGGCGATGCGGTACTGCTCCAGCGCGGATGTGTCCTCCCTGTTGCTCTCGAGAGCGGAAGCCAGCGCGAAATGGCCTCGCGCGTTGCGCGGGTCCGCCTTCACAACAGCGCGGAAGGCGGTCACCGCGTCCTGGCTGTCGCCTTCCAGCTCGAGCGCGGTACCGAGGTTGTATCGCGCATCGCAGCAGTCCGGATCAAGGCGAAGCGACTTGCGGTACTC
>JBOGJW010000005.1:0-6306 GCA_050745245.1 Terriglobia bacterium
TTGTTCGATTTCAAACACACCGGCATGTCCCCAACTACCCGCTCGGGAAAACCGATCCCCTTCAAAAACTCGATGCACACACTCAGCCCGCCGAACGGGGTCACCGCCCGCGGCGTCTGGCGCAAAACCACTTTCTTTTCTCCCCAAAGCACGCTAACTTTTCGTTGCACTGTTCTGTTCCCCCGCTGATGGTTTCGAACCTACTCCAATCTAACGGATTAGAACAGAACAGTGTCCTTCAATTTGCAAATTCGGGATAAAAAGAGCTATACAACACACGACACAATTGAGAAGCCGAGAAATAATCGACGGCGACTGTCACGCTGATCCCGCGCAGCGGGAGAAGCATCCCGGTATTTGAAATAAAGCAAATACGGGGATGCTTCCTTTGCTGCCGCTCAGGACCGGTCGCCGCGGCGACCTCCTCAGAATGACAAGACCCGAATTTGTTCGCACCCTCTCAGCGGCGACGGTGCTACAATCCTCGCTTGCCGCAGGCGGTCAGCAGATTCCTGACAAACATGTATCGGCGGCTTCACGCACCATGCGGATATTGAGAATACTGGGTTAATGGCGATCTAAAATCGCCGCTACACCCTTTGCGCAGGGTTTTCCGCAACCTGTTAAAATTTTACGGCCGTGTCGAGGAGATCATGGATAGCGGAGAAAACATTGGCCCGCGCCTGACGCGGAGGAGCTTGCTTGAATCGGCGGGAGCGCTCGGCGCGTCGATGGTGATCCCGAGCGCCAAGGCGGCCGGGCAGGAATCGAGCACGGGAGCTTCGCCAGCCTCTGGCGAGCCGGCGGGCCTGAGGATTCGCTCTGTCAAGGCGAGCGTACACAATGTGCCGGTAAAGGTTCCTCTTCTCAATCGAAATCTGAAAACGCAGTTCGTCTTCGTCGAGGTCAACACCGACGAGGGCCTAACCGGCTATGGGCTGACCGGCAACCTGCAGAGTTTTGGTGTGCGCGAATTAATCAACCGCCAGCTCGCGCCGTTCCTGAAAGGCAGCAGCGCGCTTGACACCGAGGCGAGATGGCAGGAGATGTTCCTGACGTTCAACCCGCGCTATCAGACCGGCGCGTGGAGCTCGGCGGTGAGCGCGATAGATATCGCTCTGTGGGACCTCAAGGGCAAGTACTTAAAGCAGCCGGTCTGGCGCTTGCTCGGCGGTGCGAAACAGACCGTGCCGGCTTACATTACGTTTGGCCTCCTGGAATTTAAGCGCGACCAGCTTGTGGAGATGGTGAAGCGTTTCGTGGCCGAGGGGCAGAACAAATTCAAGATGGTTGTTGCGATCGACAATGGCGCAGACCCGGCGGAAGACCTCGCGCGCGTTAAGGCGGTGCGGGAAGCCATCGGCGCGAACGACGACCTGATGATCGACGGAAATTACCTCTTCCCCATCAACCGCGCGCTCGAGCTGGCCAAGTGGGTGGAGCCGTACAACATCACTTGGTTCGAGGAGCCGCTCTACGGAAACGACGCCAGATTACTTCGGCAACTGCGCGAGCGCTGCTCGGTGCCGATCTCAGCGGGGCAGAATGAAGGCTCGCGCTTCCGTCATCTTGAGCTGCTGCAGCACGGCTCCATCGACATCCTGCAGCCGAACGTCTGCTACGTCGGCGGATACACGGAAGGGTTGAAAGTGGCGGGAATGGCCCAGGCGTTCAACGTGCTCGTGGCCGACGGCGGCGGATGGCCCCACCACAACATGCACCTTCAGGCCGCCGTTTCGAACGGCTGGCGCGTAGAGTTCCATTACCTGATGTGGAAGGTAGGAGAGACAATTTACAAGAGCACACCCGAGCCGGTAAAAGGATTTGTGACGCTGACCGAGGAGCCCGGACTTGGCCTGGAGCCCAACAGAGAAGCGCTCGAAGAATACCTGGAGAACTAAGACCGGGCTGGCGGCGGCACTGGGCGCGCTTTTGCTGATCACCGGCTGCATCCACCGCCACGCACGCGTGGCCCCGCCCGCTGGCAGCCCCGCCGCGGCGGACGGACTCGAGGGGCTGGCTTCCTGGTACGGCCATCCCTACGCCGGCCGGCCCACCGCGAGCGGCGAAATTTACAACATGTATGCGATGACGGCCGCGCATCGCACGCTGCCCTTCGGGACCATGGTCCGGGTTCACAATCTCGAAAACGGAAAAACGGTGGACGTGCGTATCAACGACCGCGGCCCCTTCATCCCCGGGCGCGTTATCGATCTTTCCTATTCGGCCGCCGAAGCGCTCGGCGTGGTCGGGCCGGGCTCGGCTCGCGTGTGGCTCCAGATTTTGAATCCCGAGACGGTTTACAACGCCCCGCCGGGAATCTATGCGGTGCAGGTGGGCGCATTTGCCGACCCCTCGAACGCACAACGGCTGAAAACAATCATCGAGCCCCATTTCGGCCCGGTGGTGGTTCAGAGTTGCAACGGCCCGCAGGGCGTGCTCTATCGTGTCCGCGTGGGCCACCTGTTCAACGAGCACGCGGCGAACCTGCTGGCAAGCGATCTGCGGCAGAACAGCTTGACGACGGAAACCTACGTGGTGAGGCTGAATTAATGACCGATTGTATCTTTTGCCGGATTGCTGCGCGCGAAATGCCGGCAAAGTTCGTCTATGAAGATGAAAAGGCGGTGGCCATCCAGGACCTGCACCCGCAGGCTCCCGTTCACCTGCTGGTGATTCCTAAGCGCCACGTGGTCTCGCTCGCCGACATGACGCCTGACGACACGCAGCTTATCGGGCATCTGCACTGGGTCGCGGCCCAGTTGGCCCGCTCGCAGGGTGTGGAGACGAAGGGGTATCGCACGGTAATTAACAGCGGCGCCGGGGCAGGCCAATCGGTCTTTCACCTGCACGTTCACGTTTTGGGTGGGCGCCTGTTTCAGTGGCCGCCGGGATAAGCAGGGTCGGCTAGCGCGACATCCACCCGCCGTCTACTGTAAGGATTGTTCCGCTCACATAGTCGGAGGCGCGAGAGGCCAGGAAAACTGCCGCGCCTTGCAGGTCGCGCGGCTCGCCCCAGCGGCCGGCTGGAATCCGCGCAAGAATCGCCTGGTTTCGCGCCGCATCTGCGCGGAGCCCCACAGTATTATCGGTCGAGATGTAGCCCGGCGCAATCGCGTTCACCTGAACGCCTTTGCCGGCCCACTCATTGGCGAGCGCCTTCGCAAGCTGCGCCACGCCGCCCTTGCTGGCCGCGTAACCCGGCACGGTGATCCCGCCCTGGAAGGCCAGCAGGGAGGCGATGAAGATGATCTTGCCCGCGCCGCGCTCAAGCATTCGCTTGCCAAGCTCGCGCGTAAGAATAAATTGCGAGTTGAGGTTCACCTCGATCACGGTATACCAATAGTCGTCGGGATGCTCAGCGGCGGGCTTGCGCAGAATCGTGCCGGCGCAGTTCACCAGGATGCCCGCTTCGGGAACATCGCCTGCGAGGCGCTGAGCCAGCGTCCGCACCGCCGCGCGATCCGCAAAATCGCAGGCATATCCCCGGAATCGGCGGCCAAGCGCCCGGACTTCCCGCTCGATTTCGCTCCCCTCCGGCTCGAGCTGGCGGCTTACGCCAGCGATGTCCGCCCCCGCCTCCGCGAGCGCTACGGCAATGCTCTTGCCGATTCCGCGCCGGCAGCCGGTGACCACCGCGGTTTCGCCGTCGAGCTTGAAGAGGTCAAGAATCGCCACGCTTGCCCCTCAGTCTCCGGCGCACCGCACCAGGATTTTCATGACTTCGCCGCCCGCTTCCAGGCGGCGCAGCGCGGGCTCAACGTTTTCGAGCGAGCACTCTTCGCTGATGAGCCGGTCGAGAGGCAGTGCGCCCGAAGCCGCCAGCGCGATGGCCTGCTCGAAATCCTGCGCCTCGTAGACGCGCGTGCCGAGCAGCCGGAGCTCACGCCAAAAAACGCGGAACAGGTCCACCTTGGGCGGCTCGCTGAAGATCGCCACAATCACGATGCGCCCGCGAACACGCGCGAGCTGTGTCATCATGGCGGCGCCGGCAGCCGAGCCGGAAACCTCGAACACCACGTCGGCGCCCGCGCCCTTCGTCCGCTCACTCACAAGCTGTACCAGGTCCGCTTCCTTCGGGTTCACCGCATCGAGCCCCAGATCGCGTGCTAACTTGATGCGGAACGGATTCACTTCGGAGATCAGCGGTCTAGCCCCCAATTGGCGCGCTACCAGCGCGATCAGCATTCCGATCGGCCCGCCGCCTTCGATCACGGCGTATTCGCCTGCGGCGAGCTCGGCGAGCCGCGTATCATGGCACGCCACCGAGAGCGGCTCGATCAGAGCGGCGCGGCGAAGGGGAATGGATTCGGGCAGGCGGTGCAGCGTGTGCGCGGGCACGGTCCACAGCGTCTGCAGCGCGCCGGGTGCGTCAAACCCGATCACCTTCAGTCTCTGGCAGACGTGAGAATGGCCCGCGCGACAGGCGGGGCACTGGCCGCACGGGTCGAGCGGCCGCACAGTAACGCGGTCGCCCGGGGCGAAGCCGCTCACGCCCTCGCCTAGCGCAGCGATTGTGCCGGAGCTTTCGTGTCCAAAGATGTGTGGCAGGCGGAAGCGCCCATCCATGTCGCCATAGAACATGTGGAGGTCGCTGCCGCAAATACCGCAATGCGAAACTCGAACTTGCACTTGGCCAGAGGCGGGAGAACTCGTCGCGCTCGGGCCCACACTGACGCGGCGCTTTCCTTCGTAGTACGCGGCCTTCATCACGACCTCCGTTTCCGCAACCCACGAGAATATAACACCTTCACGGGCGACGTCGACATTACGCGCGGCCCGGGGAGGGCAGACGGGCCGCAACAACCCTGCGGCGTAGAACCGCATCCAGTAGTAGAGCGTGCGGAACCGCGCCTGCTGGGGAAATCTGCGGCGCGGCCGCAGGGACTTGGGGAAATGGCGAGTGTGTTGCAACGGCTGCGGGAATGCGCGCTGGCAAATCCCCAGCGCATTGTGATTTTTGAGGGCGAGGAGTATCGCACCCTGATCGCCGCCGAGTCGATTGCGCGAGCGCGTCTCGCGCACCTCACGCTCCTGGGAAACCCGCAGCGGATTCAGGAGCGGATGGACTACCTGGGGTTGCGGCTGGAGGGTATCCGCTGTATCGATCCTGAATGCTCGCCGCAGCTTGAGTCCTACGCCGCTGTGCTCTGCGAGCGGCGCAAGGTGCGAATGAGCGAGGCTGAGGCTGTCGAAATGGCGAAGAGCCCGCCCTACTTTGCCGGACTGATGGTCGCCGCCGGAGACGCGGATGCCTTCGTCGGCGGCGCCGCCACTACCACCGCGGAAACCACGCGCGCCGTGCTGGCGACCATCGGAAAGCACCCGGAGGCGGCGCTCGTCTCGAGCTTCCACCTGATGATTTCGCCCCAGCGCGGGTGGGGAGTGAAGGGCGCCTTCCTTTTTGCCGACTGCGGCGTAATTCCCGATCCATCCGCCAGCCAGCTTGCCGAAATCGCGCTGGCCACCGCGGATAATGCGCGCGCCATTCTGCGTGAGGAGCCGCGCGTCGCCATGCTCTCCTTTTCGACCCTCGGCAGCGCCGAACATCGGCAGCTCGAATCCGTTATTAAGGCAACGCAGATTGTAAAAGCGCGTGCTCCCCGGCTCGCTGTAGAGGGCGAGACGCAGCTCGATTCCGCGCTCGTTCCGGAGATCGCCGCGCGCAAAGCCCCCGGCTCTGGCTTCGCCGGCGGCGCGAACGTGCTGATCTTCCCCGACCTCAACTCCGGCAATATTGGTTACAAAATCGCCGAACGCCTGGGCGGGTGCGCCGCGGTCGGGCCGGTGTATCAGGGGCTGGCCGGCGCCGCGAGTGACCTTTCCCGCGGATGCGAACCGCCGGATATCGCGGATGCCGTGGTCCTGGTCTCGTTTCAGGCGGCGCGAATGAAGGTCGGCGCGCCAAGCGGCGCCTGGGCTGCGGAACGCTCGTTCAGGAGCACGGCAGGAAACGGCCATGCTTCTCGGTTCGGCTCGTAAAGGCGGTGGCGAGTGGAAAGCGGCGTGAGGGCCGGTGGCCCAACCAAATCTCAAATCTCAAATTCCAGATTCCGAAACAGATGAGGCCAAAAGCCCTACTGCAAAACTTCTCCTCCGCACCCCCGCGTCTGCGGCATTTTGCCGAATCAGGCCACAAGCCGCGGGCCCGTTCATCTGCTTACCTCGATTTGCCGATAACCTCTTTCGAGCCCCGATCATCTCTTTAATGAGGGGGCAGTTGCCTGGTAGCCGCAGCACGGGTCCGTAATGCCTCAGTTTCAGGCGCGGATGTAGCGGCGGGTTTATCCCGCCATCCAAAAATGG
>JBOGJW010000006.1:0-9971 GCA_050745245.1 Terriglobia bacterium
ATATAAAATCGCCGCTACATCGTTTGAGCTGGGTTTTTCAACAAGCTGGTAGCAGACGGCCCATCGTCGCCGGCAGCGCGGGCTTCCAGCTCAGCACCCACTGCGGCCAAAGCCTGCCCTGAGCAAAGCGAGAGCCTTGCCGCGGTCTCAGGGACAGGCTGGCGATTCATCTCCTCAGCCGCGCCAGCCGCCGGCCGGCTTCTTCCAGCGTGCTATCAGACTTGCTGTAACAGAACCGGATTTGCTGGCGCCCCGACTCAGGCCTGCTATAAAAGCTGCTCCCCGGCACCGCGGCAACCCGGATCTCCCGAATCAGGTAGCGCGAAAACTCGGCGTCACTCGCAAATCCGAACCCGGAGATATCCGTCATGATGTAGTAGGCGCCGCGCGGCTTAAAGCAGCGGAATCCCGCCCGCTCGAGCACGGGAAGAAACGCGTCGCGCCGCGCCGCATATTCCCGGCGCACGTTCTCGTAATAAGAATCGGGCAGCGCCATCGCCACAGAGCCGGCCTCCTGGAGGGGAGCGGGCGCGCCCACGGTGATGAAGTCGTGCATCTTGCGAATGCCGTTTGAGACCTCGGGCGGCGCCACCGCGTACCCCACGCGCCAGCCGGTAACGCTGTACGTTTTCGACATGCTGTTGATCGTAATACTGCGCTCGCGCATTCCCGGCAGCGTGGCAATAGAAATGTGCCGCGCGCCGTCGTAGACCAGATATTGATAAATTTCGTCCGAGATGGCATACGCATCCCAGCGCTGGCATAGCTCCGCGATGACTTCCAGCTCATCCCGCGTAAACACTTTACCAGTGGGATTATTCGGGGTGTTCAACACAATCGCGCGCGTGCGGTCGTTGAAGGCGGCCGCGAGCTCGTCCGCGTCGAAAGTCCAGTCCGGCGGCCGCAGCCGCACGAACTTCGGCGCGGCGCCGCAGATGATCGTATCCGGACCGTAGTTTTCATAGTACGGCTCGAAGACAACCACTTCATCCCCGGGGTCGATCACGGCGAGCAGCGAGGAGACCATCGCCTCGGTCGCGCCGCAGCACACCGTCAGCTCGCGCTCCGGATCGACTGCGAGGCCGGTGTCGCGCTCGAAGCGCCCGGCAATCGCGCGGCGGAAATCGCGCGCGCCCCAGGTGATCGAGTACTGGTTTACGTCGGAGCGGATCGCCTGAACGGCGGCCTCTTTAACTTCCGGCGGAGCTGAAAAATCCGGAAAGCCTTGCGCCAGGTTTAGCGCGTCGTGTTCCATCGCCAGCCGCGTCATCTCGCGGATCACGGACTCCGTAAACTGCTGCGCTTTCTTCGAAATGGCTTGCCGCCGCGTGATCTGCATCTTTATCCCCTTCTGTCGTATTCGCCGCATTTCCGGAACGTCGCGGCTCCCGTCAGGATACTCCGGTACATCTGCGCGTCCCGGAGCACCAGCTCCACGTAGGCGCGTGTGTCGGTGAATGGGATGCTCTCAATGAAAAAGGCCGGGTCCTGCAGTTTACTATTCTGGAGCCACTGCCGCACCCGGAAATCTCCGGCATTATACGCCGCCAGGGTCTCCACGGGCCGGCCGTCAAACGCAAGCCACAGACTTCGCAAATATCGGCAGCTTACGCGAATGTTGTACGAAGGGTTGTAAAGCTCGCGGGTTACATACCGCCTGCGCCGCCGGCCGCGGACGCGGCGCGTGGCCGTCTCGGGCTCCATCTGCATCAGCCCGCGCGCGCGCGCCCCGGAAGTGGCGCGAGGATTAAAGGCCGATTCCTGCCGGATGATTCCCATCACGAGATAAGGATCCAATCGATTGGCGCGCGCATACCGGCGGACGAGCCGCCAGTAAGCTTGCGGGTAGAGAAAATCCCACACTTCGCGCGGCAGCCGGTTGAAGCTGAGTTCGGCATAATCGGGCACCGCCTGGCGCGCCGAGAACAGAGCCAAAGCCGTGTCTCCGCGCTCTGCCTGCGCGCGGGCGAGAGTAAGGAGAATGCCGGGGTTGGAAGGATACCGCGCCGCCACATCCTGAAGGTAGCCGGCCGCGAGGTCGTCAAGAGCGAGCGACTCAAGCGCCTGATACGGCGCGAGCAGCGGCTCCAAATTAAGATTTGTCTCCTGGCACGGCACATCCTCCGTGTGCTTCTCCGCGGGGAGAGTGATACCCGCCTGGGTGAGGATCGCCGGCTGCGCCGGCATATCCGCGGCCATAACAGCCCCCGGCCGCCGCTCCAGTTTGCGCCGCGCCTCCCAGCCATAGAATGAATTCCCATACCTTGCAACAATCAGGCGGTCGAGCGCTCGCGCCTCGTCGGCAGCGCCGCCTTCCTCTTCGAGCCGCGCCAGCCAATAGAGCGCCGCAGGCGTCTGTAACGATCCTGAGTAGGTCTTGAGATAGCCGAGGAGCGCGCTTCGCGCCTCTTCGGTTCTGCCCGCGAGCACGTCATACCACGCGAGACGCCATGCGGCCTCCGGCGCGCGCCTGCTCCCCGGAAAGCCCTCGCAGAGCGGTTGATAATATTGTGCGGCGGTCTGCCAGTAGCCCTGGCGCGCGAAATAGCCCCCGGCGACGAACAGCGCCTCGGCGTACGAGGGCGAATGCGGATACCGCTTGTAGGCTTCATCGAGCGTCTTCAGCATTGCCGGCTCATCCGCCGCGCGCGAGTAGGCCTCGGTCAGCAGCGCGAGCCGCTCGGCATCCTGCCGGGCGCTTGCGCCGTGCTGGCGCTCTTTCAACGCCTCGGCGGCTTCGGGATAGCGCCGCAGCGCCAAAAGACACCGGGCGCGGCCAAGCTGCCATTGGCCGGCAAGCGGGTTGTGCGAGCCGCTCAATAGCAGGGCGTCGTATTCGGCGAGCGCGCGCTCGAATTCGCCGTGCGCGAAGAGCTTTCGAGCGCGTTCGGTCTCCAACTCGTCCGTAATTGCCGGGAGATTCTTCCCCAAGCGAGGGCGCAACCGCTGTAAAGCTGACTTCGCTTCCGCCGCTTCACCTGCTGTGGGGAAGCCGTAGTAAATCTGCTGGTAGAGCTTCGCGGCCTCGATGAGGCTCTGCGTTGCCTCATCAGCCCGGGCGCGAAGCAGGAGCGCCGCGGGCTTTTCGGCGTAGCTCCCCGGTAGTTGTGACAGCACGCGCAACGCCTGGTTCGGATGTCCGCTATGGATCAGCAGGTCTGCCAGCAGTTCCCCGGCTCGGACGCGAAAGACGCCCTGCGGGTATTGCGCAACCAGGTTGTTAGCGGCTCGAATCGCTTGGGGATACTGGTCCGCCGCGCGGCGCGCCAAGGCTTCGTAGTATTCCGCAAACTCGCTGAGCGAACATCCGCTCGCCGCCGCTTCTCTGAGGTCCGCAGCCGCAATGGCGAAGCTTCTGGCCTGATATTCGCGATAGCCCAGCGCAAAGTAAGCGAGGCAGGATTCATTGCCTCGGGCGGAGTGCGCGTATCGCCGCAGAGCGTGCCAGCCCCGGCGCGACTGCGCACGCAGCGCGAGCGTGCGAAGGGTAGTGCTTGCGTGGGCCGCGGCGCTCGGCCCCGCGCCCAGCAGGGTCACGGCCAGCGCCGCCAGGATGACGATTCGACGGGTTGAAGCGGCTCGTTTCACACCGAAGGTCCCGGGTAACCCGGCCCCAGGACGGAGGCGTCGCCGCGCGCCAGCGTGCGGACGACCTCCTCATCGAAGTAGTCCGGGTTTTTGATTACTGAGGGGCCGTAGCGGCTCTCGTAGGCTTTGCGGCTGCGGCTGATGTGAGGCTGGAGCCGGGAATAGAGGTCCTGGTGAATACGCCCCTCTGAAACTTCGTCCGGGCGGTAGAGCTCAATCTCGGAGACAAGCAGTCGCGCGTACCGGCGGGCTTCGCGGTGCAGTGCCTGCTCAGCTTCAGACCCGGGGGCCGGCATCGTGCCCGCTGATGCAGCGCGCTCGCCGGAGGGCCCCGGCTCGTTGCCGGCCGGGAACACCTCGCGTGCGGTTTCGGGCCATGTCTCCGAGCGACCTGCGCCCTCGCCACTCACCAGCCCAGCGCGGATTACCGCAACTGCTGCCTCGAATTGGCGGCGCAGCAAGCGGACCTGCTCTTCCACCTCCCGCAACTGGTCGCCCAGCAGCAGAAGCTCTCTCTCGGCCTGCTCCTGCGCGCTGCGTGGAGTGTTTTTAGCCGGCCCATTGTCTCCCTCAATAAAGCTCATCGCCCCGTTCTTACGCACCACCCCGCTGTGGCGCTCCGGCGAAGGCTTCGCGCGGTCCCTCCGGCGCCTCGGCGGCGGGCCTGGTGAGCGCGCCGTACATCTCTGGCCGGCGGTCGGCGATGCGGTCGAACTCCCAGCGTCCCGGAATCCGCGCCACACGATTCTGCTCCGCCGCGGCAAGATCCGCCTCAGCGTAAAGGATTACTTCTTCTGTTTCCCCCGCCTGCGCTTTGACCGCGCCCATAAAGTCGACAATATGCGAGCGCCCAGCGAAACGGAAGCCGCGCTCTTCGCCCACACGGTCCGCGGCGGCCACAAACATGTGGTTCTCGGTAGCCCGTACAATCGGGATGTGCTGGCAGGAATCCGATCCCACGGGCCAGTTGGTGGGAATCGCCAGAAGTTGAGCGCCCTCGAGCTTTACGGCGCGACCCGCCTCGGGAAAGCTGCAGTCGTAGCAGATGTTCACGCCGATGCGGCCCTGCGGCGAGGTGAACACCGCGAACGGCCGGTCGCCGGGAGCTACGAACCGGTCGATCCCGAGGTATGGCAGGTGGATTTTGCGGTACGTGCCGGCGATCCCTTCCGGAGTGATCACCGCCGCCGCGTTGTAGATGTTCCCCTGGGCGGATTCGAGCATGCCCACAATCGCGGTGCAGCCAAGCTCGCGCGCCGCTGCCGCAATGGCCTCGGTGGACGGCCCGGGCACCGGCTCGGACAAGGGGCGCGCCTCCTCCAGGCTCTCGTAGCAGTAACCGGTCAGAGCGCACTCGGGAAACACAGCAATTCGGGCCCCGGCGCGCGCCGCTGTGCGCAGGCGCTCAAGGATTTTCCCCAGGTTGTCCTGTTTGTCGAGAATCTTTACGTCCATCTGCACGACGGCAATTTTCATAATGTCTCCATAACTTACTGCCCTCCGGCAGCGCCAGCGCTTGCGGGCGGCGGAGGCGGAGTGGGCGCCGGCTGTGGCTGCACGGGAATCACGCGAGGAATGCGCTCGGCCACCGGCGGCAGCGGCGGAAACGGCGCGTGCGGCTCGGTCTGATACCAGTACGCGACCGAATAGAAATTATCGGAGCGGTTGTCGGCCGTGCCGTGCTCGATGGTGGCTCGAATCGATTTGGTGAATGCGATCGGGGAAGCCAGCATAAAGCGATACATGGACCAGCGCGAGCCTTGCAGCTCCTTGCCTGCCACCGGCGCTCCGAAGAGCGGATAAGCGAACGCCTTGCCGCCAAAATCCCACGCGCCAAGGAAAAAGTCCTCTGAGCCCGTGCCCTGCACCGACGGGAGCTTCGCGCCATCGACAAAAAACATGTCGTCGCCTTCACCCCACCAGCCGTCCTGGTTCTCGATCACGGACATGGTGACACCTACAAAATGGCCCCGGCCCCGCGCTTCCATCCACACGTAGTTGTTCTTGCCGTCCAGGTTAATGGTGGCATTCGGAAAGCCCTGGTTGGGCTGCGCCTGCCGGTACTGAGCGTGAAAGTAGAGCGTGCCCGCGGGCAAGGGCTGCGCGTATTCGCGGTAGTCAATGTTGTAATAGAAACTCCTCACCGCCTGCTCGCCCTCATTGCTTACCGTGATCAGCGCGTGAGTCTGGAACGGCATCGGAAAAAAACAGTTCAGAGCCTTCTCCGGGGCAACCGCAAGCGGAGCCGATTGGTAATCAACGTACTCGCCGAGGCCGAGCCCGAAGAAATCGCCGAGCGGGGCCTCTACGCTGGGCGTCGATTCGTTGTCCCAGTACATGCGCAGTACAAGCTTCTTCAAATGCCACGCTTCATTATCCGCCACGGTAATCCAGATGTGCTGGACCTCGCCCGGTCCGGCGGCGTCCAGCAGCACCAGCGTCTTGCCCGGCTCCAGGCGGCGATGATCCTTGTTGCCTCCCGTGCGGTCGTAGCTCGATGACCGGTGGGAGATGTAACTGTCGGGCCGGACGAGATCCGAAAGACTGTCCTGCCAGCCCTGCGCCGCGAGCGGCAAAGCAAAGCTCAGGACGATGGCTAGCATTATGATAGCGCGCTTGGTCTTCAGAATGCCTCCTTTTGCGGCGTAGAGGCGGCTTTACGCCGCCATTTTTGGCTGGCGGGATAAACCCGCCGCTACATTAATGCGGGCTGGAAGCCCGCGCTCCCAACCGCGCGCCGGTGTTCAAACCGATTTCACGGGCATGGTGACCACATCCTCCACGGCGGCCACCTCGCGTGTAACGAACGGCTCTCCGTAACGCGCGCCGATCATCAGCCCGAAATGGCTTGCCAGCGAGCCCACGCGCTCGCGAAGTCCCGCGCGCGAGGGGAAAAGGTTCTGCACGTCCTTGCGCGAAGAAAACTGAGAGCCATAGCACAGGATGGCCCTGAGCTTCTGCTCAAACTCGCCGGTGATATCCACAACGAAGCTCGGAAGGACCGCAGGTACATACATTGACGCGTAAATGATCTTGTAGGGCCGGTGCGGCTTGCCTTCGAGCGGAAGACGTGCAAGCCCAGCCAGGAAGCAGGCCTCGTAGCCAATCTGGCCGGCAGTGTAATGGTCGGGGTGGCGCCCCTCCCAATAGGGCAGAATCACGGTGCGGGGGCGCAGGGCGCGAATGCGGGCGGCGATCTTCAGCTTGTATTCGCGCAGGTTTTCGAGCGCAGCGTCGGGAAGGCCGAGGTTCTCCCGGTGGACGATTCCCATCGCGCGCGAGGCCCGGCTCGATTCCTTTGCGCGCAGCGCGGCGCTGCCGCGCGTCCCGGATTCGCCCTCGGTCAGGTCGAGCAGCCCCACACGATGCCCCGCCCGCGCCATCTTGATGACGGTGCCGCCGCAGGTGAGCTCGGTATCATCGGGATGAGCGGCAATCGAGAGCAGGTCGAGTTGCATAAACACAGTGACGAGGAACGAGTGACAAGTTGCGCGCCTCGGCAGATACGCCGCGTTTCAGAATGACACCGGGCGACGGTCATTTTCAAGCGGCGACATGCGCAGAGTTTCGCATTTCGGTAGTGATCTCTGCGATGGTGAGGTTATACTATCGGTATGAAAACCGCGATATCTATCCCTGACGAACTTTACCAAGGCGCGGAACGTCTGGCGCGGCGGACGAAGAAGTCGCGCAGCCGGCTGTATGGCGACGCCCTTAAGGAATACCTGGCGCGCCATGCTCCGGACGAGGTCACCCAGGCGATGAACCGGGCGTGTGCAGAGGCGGGCCAAATGAAGGACCCGTTTGTTTCCTCCGCCGCGCGCCGCATCCTGGAGCGTAGCGAGT
The DNA here is from genome assembly GCA_050745245.1 of Terriglobia bacterium. Lineage (GTDB taxonomy): Bacteria > Acidobacteriota > Terriglobia > UBA7540 > UBA7540 > RH2-MAG17b. Next base: position 7,435 of record JBOGJW010000006.1, read on the forward strand.
GGTGATCTCACAGGGCGAGGTCTGGTGGGCGGACCTCCCCGCTCCAGCGGGCTCCGGGCCGGGATTCAGAAGACCCGTGGTCATTGTTCAGGGTGATGCATTGAATCGGAGCCGCATTGGCACCGTCGTCTGTGTTCCGCTGACCAGCAATCTCAAATGGGCGCCCGCTCCAGGCAACGTCCAGCTATCCGCAGGCCTCACCGGCCTGCCAAAGGCTTCAGTAGCCAACGTTTCGCTGATCATCAGCGTCGATAAGGAACTGCTCACGGAGCGCGTGGGCAAACTGCCGTCCTCCCAACTGAGTTTGGTGCTGGCGGGCATCGATACCGTCTTAGGCAGATAGTCCGTAATCGCCAGTTTCACATTTAAAAAACGCTGCGCTTTTGACCTCACTGTGGCCGCGCTGCGCTACCCCGCTCATGTGAGCGGGTGCGCGCAGGCAAAGGCCAGAATCCGAGAAACCGCCGTCCAGATCGACCCGGCCAAAACGCTTGAGGCGAGGTCCCCGACGCCATTGACGGTCCCGAGCACCCCGGAGGCGGTACCGAGCACGGCAGCTTCTCCTGCAAGGTCCGCCGCCACTCGCCCTCTGGATCAGAACAGCAGCCGCAGGGCGAAGTCAATCTCGCGCGGGCCGGGCTCGACGAGCTGCGCGCCGACCTCGCCGCTGATCACGCCCACCGTGCCGGGGGAGCTGATGTTGGCCGCCGGCAGGTTGAAATTGGGATGATTCAGCGCGTTCGCCATCGTCATGATGAACTGCAGGGTGGTGTGCTCCGTCGGGCGAAAGTCCTTCATCAACCCGAAGTCGATGTTGTAGAGCGCGGGCCCGGAGAGGATGTTCAGCCCGGAGTTACCGAACCGGCCCACACCCACACTGGTGGAAGAATAGCAGTTCGGCGTGCTCGCCGGGCAGCCTGGGACTGCGAAAGCGTTCGCGTTGAACCAATCGGAGATCGACCGCTGGCCCGAGGGAAGATTGCCGCTGGCGATGCGGTCGGGCCGCCCTGTGAACACTCCGGTGTTCGAGGGATCGGGCCCCGAGAAGGTCGGCGTGAAATACTCGCCCGCTTGCCCGATAAACGTCCACGTGGTGCGCCAGCCGCCCAGCACCCACTGCGCGGGGCCGTGAGCGTTCGAGAGGAAGCGCTGTCCTTGCCCCACGGGAAGCGAGTAAAGCGCATAGGCGAAGACGCGGTTCGGGGCGGCGATTGCGCTATTTCCTTCTTCGGCAGCGCGGTTGAACGGGTTTTGAATCACTTGCCCCACCACGGTTCCCCCGCTGCTGCCGGCATCCATGGTGTCCGTTAGATCCTTTGCCCAGGTCCATCCGGCATCGAACGTCAGGTTCCGGCCATAATTCTTTTTCGCTTCCACTTCCAGGGCGTTATAGAACTCGTTGCCGCCGCTATCCACATAATCGATCGAACTGTAAATCGAATAGGGCCGCTCGCTGGTGGTGAACGCAGTTGTGCTCGGAGGCGGCTGATTCAGGTTCCGCACCCAGAGTAGCTGGTCGCTGCGGGTGCCAATGTACGACGCGCGCAGTCCGACACTGCGGAGTTGATGCTCTACCGTCAGGTTCCACTGCTGGGTATACGGGGTCTTGATGTTCGGATTGACGCCGTTTACGCTTTGCGTTGACGTTGTGCCTGAAGTAAGAAAGGGCGAGGGGAAGCTGAACAGCGGCACGCTATTCTTGATGGCGTTGATGTACTGAACGCTTCCTGAGAACGGCCCCCCGCTCATCTCGAAACGGGCGAGACCCGCATACACCAAATTGGTGTAAATCCCATAGCCAGCGCGGATCACCGTCTTGTCGCCGCCGAAAGGTTTGTAGGCGAAACCAATGCGCGGCTCAACGTTGCTTTTGTTGAAATGAAGGAGAGAGTCGAACGGGTAACCCGCCTGCGAAGCCGCCACGATCGGAATATTTTTAGGAAAAAGGGGATTGACGTGCGACAGACCGCTGTCCGGGACTACCAGTGCGCCGTTGGCGGGATCGAAGTTGTACATGATCCCTGAGTTGCTGTGATATGGGCCAAGGAGCTCCCATCGGACGCCATAGTTGAGTGTGAGGTTACTGGTCGCTCGGAACTGATCTTGTCCGTACATCCCCCAGGTTGTTCCGCGCAAATCCCGCGTCAGATTCGGCACAGCCACTTCCACGGTTTGCGGAATGCCCAGCAGGAAATCCGCGTAGCCGAAGTGGGTAAGCGTTCCGCTGAAATCGTACTCGCCGTAGGTGTTCGCGTTGATGTTATTGCCTCCCAAGCGGTCCCGAATGGCGTCGAAGCCGAACTTCATCAGATGCCGCCCGCGCGTCCAGCTCAAATTGTCAATCCACTCAAAGTCGGGTTCGGAATTGTCTTCGTAGTCGTCGCTGTTGGCATCGGGATTCCAGGGAGTCACCCCGTTAATATTGAAGTTCGGCGCGGAAGCCTTGAACGTAGGCGCCGTCGTCAGGTTCTGAATCCCGAACTGACTCAGCAAGCTGCTGCCGAGGACGCTGGCCGTGTAGTGATTGTCATGAAAGG
>JBOGJW010000007.1:0-2900 GCA_050745245.1 Terriglobia bacterium
CGCGTAGCCTCTCGACGATGATCTTGAGGAACGGCCGCCCGGCGGACGCGAGCAGCGCCTTATCTTTCCCCATGCGCGACGACTCGCCAGCCGCGAGCACAAGCCCGGCGACGAGGGCGCCCGCGCCGCTCACGAGGCCGTCTGCGCCTTCATCTGCCCGGCGAGCGATTGCACCTCAGCGAGTGCACTGCGCCGCACTGCAATCATCTCCGCCACCGCCGATACCGCGATCTCTTCAGGCGTGAGGGCTCCAATCGGAAGGCCCACCGGCGAATGGATGCGCTCCAGGCTTTGTGCGGGCACGCCTTCCCGCTCCAGGAATTTCAGAAACACAATCAACTTTCGGCGGCTGCCCACCATGCCGATATACCGCGCCGGGGTCGAGAGCGCCCAGCGCAAGCACGCGAGATCGCCCTTGTGTCCGCGCGTCGCGATCAGCGCATAAGAGAGCTCATTCAGGTGAAGCTGCGGGAAAATTTCGCCCCAGGGGCCGCTGTACGTTTGACTCGCCGCCGGAAACCGCTGCGCGCTGGCGAACGCCTCGCGGTCGTCGGAGACAATCACCTCAAAGCCCGCCATGGCGGCGATCTTCGATACCGCGAGCGAAATGTGTCCGCCGCCGAAAAGGTACAGGGTAGGCGTCGCCAGAATCGGCTCGATAAAAATATCGAGCGAGCCTCCGCAAACCAACCCGTCGTCGTACTCGGGGTTGTCATTCAGGTTGAAGTGAAGCCGCCGGGGCTTCTCTTCGCGCATCACATCCTGCGCCACCGACCAGACCTCGGCCTCCACGCAACCCCCGCCCACCGTGCCCACAATCGAGCCATCATCGCGCACCAGGATCTTGGAACACTCGTAGCTCGGCACCGAGCCTTGCACCTGAATGATGGTAGCAAGAGCCCCGCGCCGCCCTTCCTGGCGCAATTTGACGATCTCCTGATAAACGTCTGGCCGCTCTCCCATTTACCTCCGCGCTACCGGGTTGCTGAAAACCGTGTAGCGGCGGCTTTATGCCGCCATGCACTATTGAGAATATTGGATTAGTGGCGATATAAAATCGCCGCTACGGCCTTTGAGCCAAGCTTTTTCACCAACCCGCTACAGCAAGCTCAAGAACTTCGACTCCTCCAGGCGATGACGAAATGCCGGGTGGCCGTTCACAAACACAACTGGAATATCCTCCGCGAACTTATGGAACGCGGCCGCATCCTCCAGGATGTTCACTTCCGTAATTGCGAAGGAGCGCCGCTCTTGCAAGCGCCGGAGTTGGCCTCTGACCTCATCGCAGAGGCAGCAGCCGGGCTTCGCATATAAGATCACCTGGTTTTCAACCACACCTGGATTTTATCATTTGCGATTTGCGATTGGTGGTTTGCGATTGCATTCGCCAACCACAAATCACGAACGAGTGTGGTATTCTGCCGGGGGAGACCGGGACAACGGCGCTGCTTTGGGTTGGCGGCTTGCCGCAAATTCAAGCGAACGGGAGAGTGGGCAAATGCAAAATGACTGGACGCGCAGACAATTTTTAGGAGCGTCTCTGCTGGCCGCGCCCTTGGTGGGCCATGCCGCGTCGTCCGGCGCGAAGCCGGGAGCGCCCGCGGTCTTCAAGCTCGGGATCATTACGGACGAGATCTCTCAAGATTTCCAGGAGGCGCTGAGCTTCATCTCCAGTTATTCGCTGCACTACTGCGAGCTGCGCGAGATGTGGAAGAAAAACGTGATGAACCTTACGCGGCCCGAGCTCGATCGCGCCAGGGGTCTGATCCGCGACCACCATCTGACGGTGAGCGACATCGGTTCGCCGATTTTCAAATATAATCTGCCGCAGATGCCCGCGCGCCCGGAAAAGCGGGACGTTTTCAGGGCGGATTTCACGGACCAGGACAGCGACACGCTGCTCCACAGGTCTTTTGAGCTCGCTCACTTTTTCGGAACTCCGCAGGTGCGCATCTTCAGCTACTGGCGCGTGGAGGAGCCGGACAAGGCGTACCCTTACGTCCGGGACCGTCTAGCGAAAGCCGCGGAGGTCGCCGGGCGGAATGGCATCCTGCTGGTGCTGGAAAACGAGCACGAGTGCAACGTGGGAACGGGCGCGGAACTTGGCCGTATTCTGCGCGATATCAACTCGCCCCACTTGCGCGGCAACTGGGATCCGGGCAATACCGCGATGCTTCACGAAGTGCCGTACCCGGACGGCTACCGGCACGTCATTGGACTCTTCGCCCACATGCATATCAAGGACGTGAAGCACGATCCGCATACGGGGAAGCTAACCTGGGCTCCCGTGGGCGGGGGCTTTATTGATTGGAAGGGGCAGCTCAAGGCCGTTCTCGATCACCACTTCGACAACACCATGTCGCTTGAGACGCACTACCGCCGGCCCGACGGAAATAAAGTAGAGAGCACGCGCGAGTCGCTACTGGGGCTGCTGAAAATCATGAACGAAGTGGCTTGAAAGCGGCGGCAAGTTACGAGTGACGAGCGGGCAAGAGTAAATAGTCAATGGCCGCTGGATAGGCCAGGAACTGCATCCAGCAAACATAGAACGCGGTGTTCGCAATTCACTATTCACCGTTCACCATTTCTCTTGCCCCCCACTTTTTCAACAATGACAGAGTCAATCCAAACAATCTCTCGCGCCCGGCGAATCTGCGGAGAGATTACGCTGCCGGGCGATAAATCAATCTCGCACCGCTATGCGATGCTGGGCGCCATCGCCGGCGGCACGACGGAAATCGAAAACTTCGCTTCCAGCGCCGACTGCCAAAGCACGCTCGCCTGCGTCACGGCGCTCGGAATCGCGGTCGAACGCCAGGGCGGCTTTGTACGAATTAAAGGAAAGGGCCTGCGCGGGCTCTCTGCTCCCCAGCATCCCCTCGACGCGGGGAACTCCGGCT
>JBOGJW010000008.1:0-4091 GCA_050745245.1 Terriglobia bacterium
GCCTGGGATAAACCCGCCGCTACATCCGCGCCCGAAACTGAGGCATTACGCTGTCGCCGCGGCGACCAAGCGCCGAGCGCCGCTACAGCGCAAAACTGCATCTTGCCGCGCGAGAGCGAATATTTTGGAGCGCGTCATTCTGACTGCGCCTTGGCTGGCGTTGGCCGCGGAGCGCGGGGCAGGTTGTCTTCGGTCAGCTACGATTGTAACCCCAAAGCCGCCGCTATGCCTCCAGGTAACAGAAAAGAATCAGCTTGTGGTTTTTGTAAAAGGTTGTTAAACTGCGCAACCTAATCCCCCCTTATTTCATCTGATCGTGTTGGGACGCAAAGATACGGAATCACAAACAAGGATTAGAGTCGATGCCAACAATTATAAAAGCGCGAAAGGCTCCATATCGAACACTGTTGCTGAAGAAGCGGAACGAGTTGCTGGCGGAGGTCCGCCGCGGACCTGAAGCTTTGGCCACTAATATTCAGAGCCCGGATGCCGTCGAATTCGCCATCAAAGCAGCAGAGCAGGATTTGACCGCTCAAACAGCGGATCTGCGCAGCCAGATGCTGAAAGAAATTGATCGCGCGCTCGAGCGCGTAGCCAGAGGAAGCTACGGCGTGTGTGAGAGCTGCGGAGAAGACATTTCCCAGGCGCGATTGAAGGCGCTTCCTTGGGCGCGGTATTGTGTCCGGTGCCAGGAGATCGTTTCAAGGAATTAACGAGAGCGCGCCTCATCGAGGCGTAGCGTCCGGCAGACCGCCATCGACGGGAAGAGTGGCCCCTGTGGTGGGGGTTTGCCGGGTCGCAAAGAACAAAACGGCTCGCGCCACGTGCTCTGCCGTGACCTTGGCTTTCAGCAGATTTCTCTGGCGGTAATACTCCTCGAGTTCCTCCGCGCTCAGGCCTCGCGCCCGCATCCGGTCGGGTCCAACTTCCGCCCACAGTCCGGACTTCGTGTGCCCGTGCGCAAACACCGCGTCGGGAGCGACCATATTCACCCTCACGTCGATTTCCGCCATCTCGAGGCTCGCAATGCGTGCGAGTTGATGCGCCGCCGCCTTGGTGGCGCTATACGCGCCAAATCGTGCGCCCGGTGAGAAGACATTCTTGGTAGACACCAACACGATGTCGCCGCCCGTGCCTTGAACCCGAAAAACGCGCGCAGCCTCAGCCAGCACGAGGAGCGCACCTTCCACATTGACCCGCTCGATCCTCCGAAATGCTTCTAGCTCCATCTCCGCGATTGCGGAGACCGCGGCTACGCCCGCGTTCACCACTACAAGATCAACTCCTCCCCAGGTCTCGGCCACGGTCTCAAAGCCCCGCCTTACGGAGGACTGATCGGTGACGTCCAGGGCCACTGCCAGCGCCCGGCAGCCGTATTTCCCGCGCAACTCGCCTGCGAGTGCATCCAGTCTTTCGCCGGGCAGGTCAGTAAGCGCGACATGGCAGCCTTCCTCGAGCAAGCCCTCGCTCGTAGCGCACCCGATGGCGCCTGCCGCGCCCGTCACCAGCGCCACCTGGCTCGCCAGAGGCAATTCAGAGCCCCGCCGCACCTTCGCGCGCTGAAGCGCGCGATATTCCATGCTGAAGAGTTCCCCTTCGGGCAGGCCTTCGTAAGTCCCCATTCGAGCGATGGCAGATTTCACCGCCAGCGTATGCGCGGTGATGTCCCGCGCGATGCGGGCCTCCGTGACGTTGGGGCCGGCGGCGATCGCGCCGGTCCCCGGAATCAGGACCACGCGCGGAGAGGCGTCGAACGCTTCAATGCCGTGCGGCATCGCGTCCGAGTGCCGCGCCACGTATTCACGGTACGCAGCGCGATATTCGGAGATGCCTGTCGCAAGCTGCTCGCGCAGCTTTTCCGGGTTGTCGTAATCCGGGTGGTCGATCCAAAGGGGCAGCGGCTTTGTGCGGATCAGGTGGTCTGAGGTCAGCGGCGGCGTAAGCGCGATCTGTTTTCCGCAATCTGCATCGATGATATCGAGCGCCTCCCGCGTGATCAGCGGTTGCAGGATGACGCGGCGGTGCGGGCGGTCGGGATCGCCCGAGGGCTCGGCCAGCAACCCGCGCAGGGCGCGCGCCAATCTTTTCCAGCGCGCCTGCGCCGTTTCAATCGGAGTGGACGCGCGCACTCTTAGTGCATGGCTAGACCGGCCCGCTACCGCGCGTTCCGCACGGGTTACCAATTCGATTGTGTTTTCGTAAGACGCACGCGCTGTTTCGCCCCACGTGACCAAACCGTGCTTCGCCCACACCATCCCCTTGCTGCGAGGCGCTTTTTCATATGCTTCCGCCGCCGCCTTAGCCAGCTCGAAGCCCGGCGTGACGTAGTCGAGCGCGATTACCTCCGCGCCCAGCGCGTCTTTGACGCGGCCAAGGCCGCCGGCTTGGTTCGTCAGCGCCAGAATGGCCCCGGCATGCGTGTGGTCGATGAACTTCGCGGGAAGAAACGCATGGACCAGCGTTTCTATTGAGGGAGTCGCGGAGCGCCAGTCGAGCAGGTGAGCGCGCAGCTCGTTCACCATCGCATCGTCGTCAAGCTGCGCCAGTCTGCGCAACTGCAGCAGGCATTCCAGCCGTAGCCCCGTGTGTCCTTCCGGCGGAATATCGGCCATGTCGCGCCCGGAAGCTTTCACGAAGATGGCGGGAACACTATCGCCGAGGAGGTTGGTGACAGCCGTCTTGACAGAAGTGTTTCCGCCGCCGTGCAGCACCAGCGCGGCCTCCGCGCCGAGCAGGCGCGATGAATAGGTGCGGAGGGCTACGTTTTCACCCCAGGCGGGCGCATACTGCTCCGCAAATCGGCCTGCGTCCGGCTCTGACCAGCGGCTCTGCATTCAGTTCACCTCGCGCCTCGCCGCCGTTCTCAAGAGTCCGCGCGCAGCATTGCCTCCCTGCGCTCCTGCTTGAGCGAGCAGTAGAGGTCGTACGCCTCCTCCGGCCGCATCCCTTCATGCACCACCTTGCGCACCGCCTGAATCATGGCCAGCGGCGCTTCCGACTGGAAAATATTCCGGCCCATGTCCACCCCCGCTGCGCCCTCGGCGATCGCGCTCGAGGCGAGCTTCAGCGCGTCCGGCTCCGGGATCTTCTTTCCTCCGGCCATTACCACCGGCACAGGGCAGGAGGCCGTGATGGTCTCAAAGCCTTCCGGAACGTAATAGGTTTTCACAAAATGGGCTCCCAGCTCAGCGCAGATGCGGCACGCAAGGCGCAGGTACTTCGCGTCGCGCGTCATACTGCGCCCCACCGCGGTGACACCCAGCACCGGAATACCGTACCGGTTGCCCAGGTCGGCCAGTCTCGTCATGTTGTGGATTGACTGTGTCTCGAATTCTCCGCCAACGAACACCTGCACCGCCATCGCCGATGCGTTTAAGCGGATCGCATCCTCGATATCGATGGCGATCTGCTCATTCGAGAGTTCCTTCAACACGCTTGGCCCGCCGCTCGCACGCAGCACTACTGGCTTTCCAGAGGACGACGGGATAGTGCTGCGCAGGACGCCGCGTGTAAGCATCAGCGCATCGGCCCACGGTACCAGCGGAACGATATTCACGTCCACGCGCTCCAGCCCCGATGTGGGGCCCTGAAAATAACCGTGGTCAATTGCCAGCATCACCGTTCGGCCGGAGCGCGGCTGGAAAATGCGCGATAGCCGGTCCTGCATTCCCCAATCGAGCGCGCCCGACCCCTTCAGGAAGAAGGCGGCATTCCGGGAAGGGATCTCGAGATAGAACTCCTTTGTTTCCCGCGAGTTGTCGATTTCAGCCATCCGTGTCGTCCTTTCCAGGCAAGTTCCGGCGCGAACATCAGCGCAATTCCAACAGAGATATTACGGCCGGTTAAAACCGGGGGATGCTCTCGTGCACCGACGCGCGGCTGCGACTCTCCTCCTGCCTCATGGTAGAGTCCGCACCCAACAGTCTAATCGATTTAGATACTCGCGGGTAAGAGATATTGCGGGAGGAGTACTGCATCGGCGACACGAGATCAATCGTGGCGCGAAAAGGCTACCCTCGGTGGGTTGGCTCCCACCTCACCGTGGAGTGTATCGAAGTGCAGCGGCTCCCGAACTATATGGAGCGACGCGG
>JBOGJW010000009.1:0-3904 GCA_050745245.1 Terriglobia bacterium
GCCCGTCAGATATTGCCAGTCGCGCCGCACCTGCGAGAACGCGTACGCGGTGAAAAGCACGAGAGGATAGAAAAAATACGTGTACGCGATAAGAAAGGCGCACACCCAGAAAACAGCCGTGGCGAGATTTTCCGCCCATCCCGCGCCTGTCATGCCTGGCCGCCCCGCGCCAACATGGAGCTTCGGACAAGGCGCCTGACAGGCAAAGAATGGTGATCTGCCGCAAGGAGAATCATTTTACCATCAAGTAAATATACGAAAATCGTCATGTATATTAAATGTTAACACATCTCTTCCCGGACAATTCAGGCTCTAACCAAGGATTTGGAAAACGCGCAGCCAGCCGTCCGGGAGACGATATTCCATCCTGAATGCGTTTTTGCTCGCAACCGCGTTCGGACGCCGGGCGCGCGAAGCACAAGCCCGGCCTAAGTATCCGGCCTAAGTATAATGTGCTGGCTGCCTGGGTTGGTTGTCAAGGCGCAGCGTTTTGGCCGCGGCTTTATCAGCGCGTCGAAAGACCGGTCTCTCGCAGCCGTGATAAAATCGCACGGTTATACAGAGCTGCGCAGGTTTCTTGGCGGTCTGCATAACAAAAGCGTAGTTTCTGGTTTTTTTAGCGAACCTTTTTGGATGCCCACGGCCACCGCCATCGATGCCACCCGGCGGAAGCGGGGGTCCATTCAACAACTGGTTTCCCGCTTCCGCGGCAATGACTGGAAATGGCCTTTGGTTACTTCCAGAAACCGCGCTGCGATTTATGTTCGCAGATAGCACGCAAAAAGGGGCAAGGGCAACCGTCCGAGGCGCCCGCCTCATCGGCTCGCTCGGCTCCAGGAGATATCCGCCATGTTATGGGAAGAGGAGATTTCGGCGCGCCAGCAGCGGGGGCGCGAAGCGATCCAACGTGTCCTCACCAAGCCCCGTGGGGAAGCGTACGGCGACTACGAGGTCGTGTCCGCCAGTAAAAAAACTTACCGGGTGGCGTTGCGGGGACCTGGCCTCTTCGATAATTTCTGCTCGTGCCCGGATTTTGCCCGCAACACGCTCGGCACCTGCAAGCACGTGGAATCCCTGCTGCAGCGGCTGCGCAAGCGTTACGGAAAACGCCTCGAAGCGCGCGCATACCTGCGCACCCGCGCCTCGCTTTCGTTGCTTTACGGCGAAACCCTGGCAGTGCGCTTGCGGCTGCCGTCGTCGCCCACACCTGAGCTGCGTCACGTGGCGGCAGAATATTTTGACGGGGATGGCCTGCTCAAGCCGGAAGGCTACCGTGCGTTTGACCGCGTGATCGAGGGAATTCGCCGCGCCGACGATCTCGCGGTGGTCTATTCGGACGTTCTCGAATTTATCGGCCGCGAGAACGAGCTGGTGGAGGGCCTGGAGAGAGAACGCTCGCTGATCCTCGAAATGGAGGCTGGCAAACAGCCCCTCGAACACCTATTGAACGTCCCCCTCCTGCCGTACCAGACGCGCGGCGCCCTGTTCGCGGCCAGCCGCGGACGAGCGGTGCTCGCGGATGATATGGGCCTCGGCAAGACGATCCAGGCGATCGCGGCGGCGGAGCTGCTGCGCCGCTGGCGCGGAATCAGCCGGGCGCTGGTGATTGCTCCGGCTTCGGTAAAGTACCAGTGGAAGACCGAGATCGAAAAATTCTGCGGTCTTCCTTCGCAAGTGGTCGACGGCCCGCCGCCCTGCCGGCAGCGGGTTTACGCTTCACCCCCATTTTTCACGTTGACCAGCTACGAGCTTGCGGTGAAGGATTTCGGCGCGCTGATGGACGTGCGTCCTGACCTGATCATTCTTGACGAGGCACAGCGAATTCGCAATTGGACCACGACGACGGCACGCACCATCAAGCAGCTCAAAAGCCGGTACGCGCTGGTGCTCACCGGCACGCCGCTCGAAAACAAGATCGAGGAGCTGTATTCCGTGGTTGAATTCGTTGATGGCCGGCGCCTGGGACCGGCGTTCCGGTTCCTCAAGCAGCATCGCCTGGTAGATGAAAAGGGGAAGCTGCTGGGATACCGGGGGCTGGATGAAATACACCGCCAGCTCGAACCTATTTTGCTGCGCCGCACGCGCAAGGAGGTTCTCACTCAACTTCCCGAGCGCACAGACCAGGTTTTTCGCGTCCCGCTCACACCCGCGCAGGCCGGGCCTTACCAAGAGCAGAGCGACATTTTGGCCCGTTTGATGAGTAAATGGCAACGGCAGGGCTGGCTCTCCGAAATCGATCTGCGCCGCATTACGTGCTGCATCCAGAATATGCGGATGCTCTGCGATTCCACGTACTTGTTTGACAAGGAGACCAACGTCTCGCCCAAGCTCGATGAATTCCGGGAGATCATCCGCGAGCTGGCAGTCGAAGAAGACCGAAAGGTGGTCGTGTTCAGCGAGTATGAACGCATGACGCACCTGGCTGGCCGCCTGCTCGACGCACTCAAAATCCAATGGGTGTCGTTGCACGGTGGGGTCCCGGCCCGCAAGCGCGGCGACTTGATGAAGCGCTTCCGCGAAGACCCGAAGTGCAAGGTTTTTCTTTCGACGGACGCGGGCGGCGTGGGCCTCAACTTGCAATCGGCTTCGGCCGTGGTCAACTTTGAGCCGCCCTGGAATCCCGCGCGCCTTGAACAGCGCATCGCGCGGGTTCATCGGATGGGCCAGACTCGCCCGGTCCAGGTGATTCACCTGCTGACCGAGAACAGCATCGAGGAACGGGTGTGGGAAACGCTGCGGCTCAAGAAGGCGTTGTTTGCGGGATTGTTCGATTCATCCGCCGCGGAGGTCAGCTTCGAAAAACTGGGCCGGAAGACGATGATGCAGGCCATGAAGGAAGTGTTTACGCCCGGCGGCGGGCAGCCAACGCCGCCCAGCGACGAGTCCCGGGCCGAGGCGGCGGAGACCTCGATACCGCAAGCTGGCGGGACTCCCGGCGAGGCCGTTCAGGCGGTCGGGGCACGGCCCGAGACCGCGCAGAATCTGGCGCCGAGTCGACCCGAAGCCAGCGCGGCGGCGGAAATCACGGAGCAGACGTCGAAGCCAGGGCAGATCACCGGCTCGGCTCCCGACTTGTTAAAGACCGCGGCTGGACTGCTTGAAGCGGGCCTGAGATTCGTGCGCTCCCTGCAAACAGACCGGGATGACACGCCAAACCCCGCCGGTTTGTTGAAGCACGCGCTATCCACCATTGTCCACACCGACCCGCAAAGCCACAAAGCGGTGCTCTCCATCCCTCTGCCGCAAAACCTCTCGATGGAACGCGTCGCGGAGGTCCTTCAAAGTCTTTTCGAAAAGACGAATTAATATTGCGTCCCGCAATTGCGTTTGACTTATCCGGTCGTGGCTGATCGCAAGCAGAATCCGCAAGGTGTCAGGGCCCTGATAAACGCAGATCCGGGTTAACTGCAGGCTCTCGAGGGTGCTGCTCTCAACGTCGATGCAATCAGATAACACGGCACTAGCCTTGCACCGCGCGCGCGGACATCTGCCGGTAGGTCTCCTCGAAGGTTCGCAAAGCCTGATCGTCATAGAGGACAAAATAAATGCGCTCGAGGCTGGTGCGTGACTTCAAATGCTCGAGGGTTTCTCCCAACATGATTCGGGCGCACTCGTCCATGGGAAAGCCGGCAATGCCGGTTCCGATGGCGGGAAAGGCGATGCTCTTAAAGGTCTTTTCCTCCGCGCGCTCGAGCGATGTCCGCACGGCGGAGCGAAGCGCCGCGGCGCTGGTTTTCTCCCCCAGCCGCATGCTCGCCGCGTGCACTACGTAAAACGCTTTCAGATTCCCGCCCGTCGTCACGGCGGCGCCGCCCAATGCGATCGGCCCGATCCTCTCGCAGTCTTCTTCTACGGTGGGACCGCCTTTTCGCCGGATCGCACCGGCGACGCCCCCGCCCAGCAC
>JBOGJW010000010.1:0-9200 GCA_050745245.1 Terriglobia bacterium
GTGGTAGGAAGCATTCGGCAGGACCGCTTTGGCGCGATCTACGGCGTTGTAGGCGGAAAATCGCCGGTGGTCCCGGTGCACCTTCACATCGCGTCGTCGCTTGGCCGCACCACGGACTACCACTTCGAGGTGGCGCAGCAGCCCTTGCTATCACCGCTCCTGGTCAACTTGTCGATCGTCTCCGCAATCGGATCGACGGAGCGGATGCAGGGCCCCTCGACTCTCGGGGTAAAGGGCGAAATCGAGCTTTCGAACGGCGAGGCGGTGCACATCGAGGATGTAGTCTCATCGGAGTTCAGCAGCGCAGGCGCGGTGGGCGCGGCGGTAGCGATGCCCCTGAGTTACCTCCTGAACGGCCAGTTCCCTAGCCTCCGAATTCGCGACATCAGCCTGAACATCAGCGCGGAAAACGAGAGCCGGAGCGCGACGCTCGAGCAGGTGTGGAGCACCCGCTCGGAAGTTCATCCGGGCGGCCGCATTGAGGTAACCGCGGTCGAGAGGACTCCCGCCGGGCAGACGATTATGCAGAAGATCCCGGTTGAGATTCCGGAGAGCGTCAGCGACAAGCGCCTCTCGCTGGTGGTCGGCAGCGGGTCGGCGATCAATGCGCTGCAACGAAGTTTTCTACGGCTCGGAAGCCCGCCGCGCGACCTCCAGCAGCTCGTGCGAGAGCTGAATCGCACGCGCCGGAACAATCGCCTGTATGCGCTCCTGATGGCTCCTCAGCGCTCGTTCACGATGGAGGATACGGAATACCCTTCACCGCCTCCTTCGCTGCTGCAAACCTTCATGGCCGACCCGGCGGTATCGAGCAAGATCACGTACCGGGGCACTTCCGTGATCGGCGACTACCAGACGGCGACCGTTCCGTACTCGATTGAAGGGGAGCAGACGATTTACCTCAAGGTTCTGACCCTGCCCAACTAGACAAAAGGCTGCGACCCCGCGCGAAAGGTTTCTCTGATGAAGATCGCAAGACGGTTGATCATCCTGCTGGCAGTCGTGGCGCTTGCCCCCGCCCTGTGGGCTACCGAAACGGCTTTCTGGCGAGTAGGCACGTTCAGTGGATTTCTCACAGGAACTCTCGAGGGCGTCTCGGTGAGCATGGATGGCCAGTTGACGCTCGCCCCGGAGATGCGAGCGGTTTTCAGCCCGGATGAAACGGTGGCGCTATCGGTCGTTGCCGATTCACACGGCAATCTTTACGTCGGCACCGGGCATGAGGGCAAGGTTTTCAGCCTTAGTTCCGATCACAAAGGGAAGATGCTGTTCCAGGCTCCGGAGCCTGAAATACTGGCTTTGGCCGTCGGCCCCGACGGCGATCTTTACGTCGGCAGCTCTCCGGAGGGCAAAATCTACCGGGTCACCCCGCAGGGCCAGTCGTCCGTCTTTTATAACCCCAAGGTTAAATACATCTGGTCACTGACCTTCGACGCGGAGGGCCGCCTTTATGCCGGCACGGGCGACCGGGGACAGATTCTGCGGATCACCCGCGATGGCAAGGGCGGGGTCTTCTTTTCCAGCAATCAGACGCATATCATGTGCCTCACCTTTGACCGCCAAGGCAATCTGCTCGCCGGAAGCGAGCCTGGCGGCCTGATTTATCGCATCACGCCGGCGGGCAAGGCCTTCGTGCTTTATCAGGCCTCGCTGCCGGAGATTCACGCCTTGGCCGTGGACAGCCAGGGGCGCATTTACGCCGCGGCGCTGGGAAATCCGGCCGGCCCGGCCGTGCCCGGCTATTACAATCCGCGCACAACGCCGAGGCTGGTGTCTGAACCCGCGGCCACGGTGACGGTAGTCGCCTCGGCCGAAGATCCTTCTGGTGATCCGGCCAAAACCACCCCGGCGCAGAAGCGCTCTCCGGCCCCTAATCGGGAGCCGAGCTTGAACCCCAACGTTTCGGCGGGGTTCGGGTCGCCCTATCAGAGCTTCGCGCGCGGGCGCGGGGCTTTGATCGAAATTTTGCCAAACTACTCCGCGCAGACACTCTGGAGATCGAACACGGAGAGCATCTTCGGGCTCGCCACGCGCGGCAGCGACGTTCTTTTCTCGACCGACGATAACGGCCACATCTTCGACCTGAGCCCCTCCGCCGACGGGCCGCGGCTGACGCTGCTCACCGAGACTCGCGAGTCGCTGCCGACTCGCATCCTGACCCGCGGTTCGAATATTTTTGTCGCGACCAGTAACATCGCCAAGCTGCTCCAGATCGAGGCGCAAACGGGAACCACGGGCGCTTACGAGTCGCCGGTGAAGGATACCCAGTTCATTTCGCGCTGGGGAGAGATTGCTTGGCGCGCGCAGGTGCCTCCCGGTTGTACCCTCCAATTTTATACGCGCTCGGGCAATTCCGCGCGGCCGGATAACACCTGGACCGACTGGTCCCCAGCCTATGACAACCCGGAAGGCGACCCGATCGTCAGCGTGTCGGCGCGATATATTCAGTGGAAGGCGATGTTTCGAGGGTCCGGCGAAGCCACCCCCGCGCTTCAGGAAGTGACGGTCTCTTATCTGAATCAGAACCTTCCGCCGGAAATCCGCTCGCTGAGCATCACCGACGGCAGTGAAAAGATGAACTTTGCGGGCACGCCGCTGGTGACGGGAGGCGCATCAGTCCGAGTGACGCCGATCAGCGCGCTTGCGGCGCCGGGGATTGAATCCGTAGGCTACGAAGCGGGCGCGGCATGGCCACAGCAGGCTGAGAAACGGCCGGTCATGATTAGCTGGCAGGCCACCGACCCCAACCGCGACCGGCTCACCTATAGCCTCTATCTCAAGTCGACCGACGAGCGCGAGTGGCATCTGCTCAAGGACGACCTCAGGCAGACCACCTTTAGTTTGCAGCGGGATTCGCTGCCGGACGACGAGTACCAGGTCCGGCTAGTCGCCTCCGATAAGGCTTCAAACCCGCCGGCGCTGGCCCTGCAGACGGACTTGG
Organism: Terriglobia bacterium; assembly: GCA_050745245.1. GTDB lineage: Bacteria > Acidobacteriota > Terriglobia > UBA7540 > UBA7540 > RH2-MAG17b. The sequence continues at coordinate 2,942 of JBOGJW010000010.1, forward strand.
TTAGCGCGCCCTTTTGGATCGATAATACCCCCCCCGAGATCGCGGTCTTGAGCCAAAAGCTTCAGGGCCGCAACGCCGTTGTCCGGTTTCAGGCGAACAGCAAGGCCGCGCCGCTCCGCCAGGCGGAGGTTTCATCCGGGGAAGGGCGCTGGCGCCAGATTGTCTCTGACGACGGGATCGTGGACGCACCGCAGGAAACGTTCACCGTTACGTTACACAATCTTAATCCTGGCGAGCACGTCGTCATGCTGAAGGTGGTGGATACGGCCGGGAATCTCGGCGTGGGCAAGGCGGTCATCGAGGTCCCGTGACGCGTAGCATTTCCCCGGCTTTAACTGTATGCAACGTTAGCACTGGGCGCAGCATCCTACCGCTTGAGACAGGCAGGGATGCAGCGTCGAAGCGAAGACATTTGGCCCAAGAGCAAAATGCAGCTTCGAAGGCGGCATCCGAAAGCCAGCTTATCGCCCGCGCGCAACGCGGCGAGGAGAAGGCTTTCGCCGCGCTCTACGAGCTCCACAAGCGGCGCGTCTACTCCCTGTGCCTGCGGATGGCCGGGGACGTGGCGGAAGCCGAAGACCTCACGCAAGAGGCATTCCTTCAGCTTTTCAGGAAGATTGCGACCTTCCGGGGAGAGTCGGCATTCTCCACTTGGCTGCATCGGTTGGTAGTAAACGTGGTGCTGATGCACCTGCGGAAGAAAGGCATTCAGAAGGTCTCTCTGGACGAGGTTGACAACAGCCAGGAAGAGCCGGTCAAGCGCGAATACGGAGATGACGACAAGAGATTGCTCGGCTCGATCGACCGCATCGTGCTCGAAAGCGCCATCGATCAGTTGCCTCCCGGTTACAAAGCCGTTTTTACCCTTCACGATGTCGAAGGATATGAGCACAACGAAATCGCCCAAATCATGAATTGCTCGGTCGGTAATTCCAAGTCCCAGCTTCACAAAGCGCGTCTCAAACTTCGTGAGGCTTTGCGGCGGGATGCCGGTTGGCTGGCGAAGACAGGTCCGGGCGGCGCCTGATGGCTTGTAGCGGCGGTTTCCCCAGAGAGTTTACCCCCGCGAAAACGGGGTCCGGTCACGCAGCAGATGGATTCCTGCTTTCGCGGGAATGACGGTTTGTGGGTGTCATAAGGGGACCAGTTCGAGAAGGTGAGTGGTGACGCAAGACCAGTCTGAGAACCAGGGCCGCTCGTGCGAAGCGTGCGAACGCTTTTCGGAGGGGCTGGCGGCATACCTTGACGGCGGCGAAGCGCCGGAGTTGCTGGCTCACGCGGCCTCCTGCGACTTCTGCCAGTGCGTCCTCGCGGATGTTCAGCTCATCCGCGGCGCCGGGCCCGCCCTGGCGATTGAAGATCCTCCCCCGCGAGTTTGGGTTAATGTTCGCCTGGCTCTGGAGCAGGAAGGCATTATTCACCATCGCGCCGGATTGCTGGGCGGCACCTGGGCTGGTCTTGGCCGGATGCGCTGGCCGGCGCCGGTGATTGCGGTAGCCGCGGCGGTCGTCATGATCGTGCTGTTTAAGTTCCCCGGCGTTCTGGTTCGCCCAGCGATTCAGCCGGAAAGCGCGGCGGTCGCCGCGCAGACCTACGCGGAACCCGCCGATCTGGCCAGCCTCAGGCAGAGCATTCAGCCGCTGGAGCAGGCTTATCAGGCGAACGCCTCGATGCTTGAGCCGTCTTTAAAGACCGCGTACCAGACGAGCCTTCGCTCGCTGAACGAAGAGATTCAGGAATGCCAGGCTTCGATGAAGCGGGAGCCGCAGGACGATCTGGCCCGGCAGTATCTCTCGACTGCTTATTTTCAGAAGGCTCAGTTGCTGCGGTCCGCGCTGGACTACAACTTGCGATGAGGGACTGTCTGAGGGTGAAGCGTGATGGCGCCTAAGCAAAAACTTCTGCTTGTGATGATGGCGTTGATGCTGCCGGTGAGTGCGCTCGCCGCGGGTCCTGTCCGCCAGGAGACCGTCTTCTATACCATCCCTGGCCCGCGCATCAGCGTGACGAATCTATACGGCGCGGTGCTGATAAGGGGCTGGGGCAAGCCTGAGATCCACGCCGTTTACCTGATCGCTTCACCCCACATCGAGATTGACACCGAGCAGGTGCCCCCGAAAGGCGACGCGGAAAAGGTGAGCTTGGCGACGCACCTGCTCGACCGCGGCCTTCAGGGGCTAAACGCCAAGGTTGACTACACGCTGGACGTGCCCCTTGGCTCGAGCCTGGAAGTGCGGAACCCGCAAGGCTCGGTGCGGATCGAAGACATTCATGGCGACGCCTGGGTCGAGTCGGTGGGTGGCAACATCGTGATCAGCGACACGACGGGTGCAATTATGGCGCGCTCGGCGGGCGGCGAAATTCAGGTGATCCGGCCGGCAGGCTACGTTGAGGCCTCATCGGTAACGGGAAATCTCATGTTCATGTCCCCCACAAGCTCTCGAATCCGCGCCAGCACCACTTCGGGCCGCATCTGGTATGAGGGCAATCCCATGCCGGCGGCCGAGTACGTGATGTCTTCGTACAGCGGTGATGTCGACATCCTGTGCCCGCCCGAGGCTTCGTTCGAACTCAATGCCCGGTCCATTCACGGCAAGCTGGTGGACCTGCTGAAGCTGAAGCGGCGGCGCCATCACGACTCGGTTTCATACTATGGAAACGCCCTCTTCGGGACGCACAACGAGGGCGCGGCCAGCATTGAAGTAACCTCCTTCACCGGTACCATCCGAATCAGCCCGCAGGAGCAGCACTGAGGCGGGCTTCCACGATACTTTCCCGAAAGCGGGCGCTCGGGTTCTCTCCGGCGCCTTCATTGGCGCAGGCGGACACGCCGGCGAAAGACCGCGCCGCCGCATACCCCTATTTGCGCGCGCGCCAAGACTCCCTCCTGGCGGCGCTCGCGGCGAAAAAAATTCCCGCCCTCCTTGTCACCAAGCCTGAAAATATCTTTTACCTTACCGGCTTTCGCGGCAGCGCGGGCGCGTGCGTCTGGGGCCCCGAGCAGCCTTTCCTGTGGGTCGATCCGCGCTACACCGCGCAGGCTCGTGAACAGGCGTGCGGGGCTGAGGTAATCGAGACCAGGGAGAGCCCGCTGCGCGCCGCCGGCAAGTGGCTGGGCAAGCGCCGTCTGAATAACGCCGGCTTTGAGGACGGCCACCTCACGGTTTCAGATTACGAAGACCTCCGCCGCGAAGCGCCTGCAGTGAAGCGCTGGGCGCCGGCAAGCGATTTGATTGAGAATCTGCGGGGAATTAAGGATGAGCATGAGATTGATTGCATCCGGCGGGCGTGCCAGGTTACGGTGGATGCGTTTGAAGAGGCAGCAGGCACGTTAAGGCCGGGAATTTCCGAGCGCGATCTCGCCTCGGAACTGGAGTACCGGATGCGCCGCCACGGGGCTGAGGGGGCGGCGTTCGAGACCATCGTAGCCTCGGGCGCGCGCGGCGCTTTACCCCATGCCCGTCCCTCCGCTAAGCTACTAGAGCCGGGTGACTTCGTAATTTGCGACCTCGGTGCTATACTCGGCGGCTATAGGGCGGATTTGACCCGCACGGTGCATCTTGGTGAGCCGCCGGGGCGGGCGCGTTCGCTATACCGTGCGGTGCTAGAAGCGCAGCGCGTCGCAGTTCAGGAGTTGCAGCCGGGAGCCGTAGCGGGCTCCGTACACGCGGCGACAAAGCGCGCGCTTGCGCGGCGAGGCGTTGCCAGGTTCTTCACGCACAGCACGGGCCATGGCGTCGGGCTCGAAATCCACGAGCGGCCGCGCATTGGGCGGGGAGGAAAGTCGTACCTTCGCGCCGGAAATGTTGTGACGGCAGAGCCGGGCATCTACGTCGAGGGGTTGGGCGGCATCAGAATTGAGGATACGGTCCTGGTGACGCCCGAGGGCCCTGAGATTCTGACCACGGCGGCAAAGGATCACTGGTTCCTGCTGTAGCGGCGCTCGATGGGCGCAGGGATTCCCGCTTGCGCTGGAATGACGTTCAATGTCACCCCCGCGGAAGCGGGGGCGACGGAGCATGAAGAAATGCCTGGAAAACTACCCCGAAAGGAAGAGGTGCAGGGCTGGGGGCTGGAGGACATCCGCGCCATTCTCGACCTGCTCAGCGAGCAGGACGTCAGCGAATTCGAGATGGAAAAGAACGGATTCCGGGTTCGCATCAAGCGCGGGCGCGCTCAAGAGGGCTCCCAGCGAGTCGCATCGCCTGCTGCGAGCGCCGACCCGGTTTTCGCGCGGCCGCTTGCGACTGGCGCAGCCGCTTCCGCTTCCGCCACTGAAGCGGAGGTCCACCCGGGGACTCGCGTTGTTAAGTCACCCATCGTTGGCACCTATTATTCGGCTCCGGGACCGGACGCTCCACCCTTCGTCAAGGTAGGCGATCTGGTGCGGCCGGGCCAGGTGCTTTGCATAATCGAAGCGATGAAACTGATGAACGAAATCGAAGCCGAGATCGCAGGAGAAATCGCCAGCGTATTCGTTGAGAACGGCCAGCCGGTAGAGTACGGCCAGCCGCTGTTCGGCATCATTCCCGCCGGCGCCGAAGCAAACCCGCCGCGAACGTAGCGAAGCTCGTTTAGGAAACCGCGCCAATGAGCACTTTCTTCCCGGTGGGTTGCGGCTCACCGCCGCCTGGCTCGACCGTCACGGCAAACGCCTTGGCCGGCACTCCGCGGGGCAGCGGCGGGAGTAATATTTCCCCGTTGCCCTTGGCATCGGCGGCAAAAATGCCAGCGCTGATCGGTTTGCCTTGAGCGGGTATGAGCCACAGTTGGTAGATGCGGCCAGCAGGCAGAGCGGGCAGATCTGCAGCGTAAAAGACCAGTCCCTTTTGCGGATTGTAAAACGCCTTTCCCTGTGGCACGGGACGAGCCGGCGCCGAAACGAGCGAGACTTTCAAGGTATCCGGCGACGTTAAAACACCGAGCACGGCGCTGGCGCGAGCCATTTCGGCTTTCTGCTCCCGCTGCGTCGTCAGCATCCCTTGCTCCACAGCCTGCAACGACTTGAGGCGGCGACTCAATTGATGGTTCTGGCTGGCAAATATTCCGGTGAGGATTGCCAAGACAATCGCGGCCGCCGCAAAGACCGGAACGCCCCAGCCCCAGAATTCAGCCCGGCGTGGAGGCGGAGCGCTTTCAGTCCTCAAATCGCGCCGTACTTTCTGCTGAAAAAGGCGTTCCCGCGCCGCATCCGGGGGAGCGGCCTGCGGCGAGCCAAGCGCAAGAAGCGCGATTCGCGCGCGCGCCTCCTCCAGCTTGCGCGTGCAATCCGGGCAGCCTTTGAGGTGCGACTCGAACGCCTGCTTCTCGCCGCCCTCCAGCACGCCGAGAGCGTACTCGTCAAAAGTTTCTTCGGCTTGTGGATGTCCGTTCACGGATTTAATACCCGCCGCAGCACCTGAAGCGCCGCGCGCAACCGGGTCTTTATGGTTCCCAGCGGCTCTCCTGTCCGCTCGGCAATGTCAGAATGCGTCATTCCCTCAAAGTAGGCCATCTCCAGGACTTGGCGCTGTGGCGGCGTCAGAGAATCCAACGCGGACGTCACCTTGGAAATCAATTCGTGCTGGGCTAAGCTTGACTCCAGATTGAACGCGAGAGGGACCACTTCTTCAGTGGTTGCCGCGTCCACCGGCTTCCTCCGGCGCAAACGATCGATGGCCCGGTTGCGCGCGCTCACGAGCAGCCAGCCTGCCAGGCTGCCGCGACCGGCATCGTAGCTCGCGGCGGTGCGCCACAACTGGTAAAAAATGTCTTGAAGAATTTCCTCGGCGGCGCTCCCGTCCCTTAACACACGGTTCGCAATCGAATATACGATTCCCGCATACCGGTCGTATAGGCTCGCCAGAGCGGATTCGTCACCTTGCGCAACTCGACGAATCAAGTCAAGATCGGGCGCGCCAGCCTCCGGGTTGGTAGGTGCGTTCGGCAAATCAGCGCTGCTCTCTCACAAGAAGTACGGCCTCGTAGCCTACTTGGATTCGAAATCTTTTTCAACACGAACATGAGATCCGTGTGGTGCCTCACATTCGGTCGCGTACAGGCGGCTTTATGCCGCCATTTTGTGTGGCTGGCGCAGCCCTTCAGATGTGTCATGCAGGGCCTTCGGTCCGCGAAGGTCATGAAAGAGGCTATCGAACGACGCCCTCAGCCTGCATAGCGGGCGCTCTATCTTATTCTAATGCGCGTTCAAGTTGAGGCTAACTATCCAGGGCCAGGCCGTCAGGCTGCGGAGGCTCTGGGCGTCGGCGGCCATCCGCGG
>JBOGJW010000011.1:0-4117 GCA_050745245.1 Terriglobia bacterium
GTTTACGCTCGAAGAGAGGTTCGGGCGGCTTAGCGGCTTGCGGCTGGCTTTTGTGGGCGACGGAAATAACGTCTGCCATTCTTTGATAACGCTGGCCGCCAAGCTTGGGCTCGCCTTCACCGCGGCCACACCGGCAGGATTTGAGCCGAAGCCCTGGATCGTGGAAGAGGCGCAGGCGTTCGCGCGCGTCTCGGGCGCATCCATCCTGCTCACTCACGATCCGCTCGCCGCGGTGGAGGGCGCAGATGCCGTGTATACTGACGTTTGGGCGGGTATGGGGCAGGAATACGCCGCGCACTTGCGCGCGCAGGTCTTCACGCCCTTCCAGGTGACGGAGCGGCTGATGTCCGCCGCGGGTCCGGAGGCGGTCTTCATGCATTGCCTTCCCGCCCATCGCGGGCAGGAGGTGACCGACGCGGTGATCGACTCGCCCAGGTCGATTGTTTACGACCAGGCGGAGAATCGGCTGCACGTGCAGAAGGCGCTGATGTTCCTGTTGATGCAAAACTGAAACAAATGGTGAATGGTGAATGATGAAGTCTGAATTGCTTGCAAGTTCGGGGCGCTCAGTGTTGAATCCACAAGATTCGAGAGGCGGGCGCAGATAGCCATTTACCATTTGCTTCATACCATTCCAATTCAGCACTCGTAAAATGACCACGATTCGGAAAGCGGAGTTGCGGGACGTCCCCGTAATCTTCGAGATGATCAACTACTACGCGGCGGAGAAAATCATGCTGCCGCGCCCGCTCACCGACCTGTATGAATCCGTTCGAGAGTTCCTGGTGGCCGGAGAAGAAGGGCAGGTGATCGCGTGCGGCGCGCTGAAGTTCTATAACGCCGAGCTGGCGGAGGTTCGCTCGCTCTGCGTCGCGCCGGGCACGCAGCATCGCGGCCTCGGCCGCGCGCTCACCGAGCGGCTGCTCTCGGAGGCGGAGAGCTTTGGGCTGAGGACTGTCTTCGCGCTCACCACCACGCCTGAATTCTTTCTGAGGTGCGGCTTCCGCGAAACCGCGCGCGAGCGCTTCCCGATGAAGGTCTGGCGGGACTGCCTGCGCTGCGACCGCTATTTCCATTGCAACGAAAAGACCGTGTGCCTCGACCTGCCTCGCTCCGCCCGCCCCGCCCGGACGCAGCTGGAACCCGCCGAAATGACGGTGTAGCGCCGGCGTCTTGCCGGACCGCCGCGGCGGTCCGCCGGGCCGGCGGCGCTACGCTACGAGCTGCCAATCAGAATTCCCGCGACGAACACCAGCACGCCGCCCGCGATCACCTGGAAAGAAGCGGAGAAGAAGGGCGTCTCCATATAACGGTGGCGGATGTAACTGATGGTGAGCAGCTCGCACGCGACCACGGCGATGGCGGCGGCAAGCGCGACCCGGAAAGCGGTAAAAAGGAAGGGCAGCGTGTGCCCGATTCCCCCGGCTGTAGTCATGAGGCCGCAGATCAGGCCGCGCAGCCACGGGTAACCGCGGCCGGTGAGCGAGCCGTCGTCGGAAAGCGCTTCCGCGAAGCCCATCGAAATGCCGGCGCCAATCGAAGCGGCGAGGCCCACGAGAAACGCGTCGTGCGTCTTGTGAGTGGCGAAGGCGGCGGCAAAGATTGGCGCCAGCGTGGACACCGAGCCGTCCATCAACCCTTCGAGGCCGGGCTGGACGATCTGCAGCAGGAAGCGCCGCCGGTCGGCAAATCCTTCCTGCTCGCGCAGGGGCGGCGTGACGTGCTTTTCTTCCAGCGCCCCGGCGCGCGCGTAATGCTCACGCTCGACCGCCGAGAGGTCGCCCAGGAGCTTTCGGATGGAGGCGTCAGTCACCCGCTCCGTGGCCCGGTCGTAGAAGCGGCGCGTCTCGAGCTCCATCAGTTCCGCCTGCTTGCGCACCGCGTTAATCCCAAGCGGCCGGACGAGCCAGAGCGGGCGGCGATCCACAAAGCCTTTCACGTCCTGGCGGCGAATGAGCGGGATATGCTCTCCGAAACGCTGCCGGTAGAGCTCAATCAAACTGTTCCGGTGGCCGCCTTCTTCGGCTTGCATTTCATCGAACATCCGGGCCGTCGCCGGGTAGCTTTCCCGCAGGCCGTCGGCGAAATCGCCATAGACGCGGCCGTCCTCTTCCTCCAGACTGATGGCCAGGGCCAGGATCTCGCGTTCGGAGAGGTCTTGGAAATTTCGTGCCATTGGGGGCGCCTCCCAATCGAATAAACTGAAGAAACGAGGGTAGCGCGGCGGCGAGTTTGGGCGCAAGCAGATCGGCGATCGTCAGTGAGATGTTGGGAACATGAGAGCGAATTAGAGTACGTGTCGTCCTGAGCGCCAGCGAAGGACCTGCTTCTTGTCCGGCGCTTAACAAGATCAGGTTCTTCGGCCCGGCAAGGAACACCGGGCCTCAGAATGACAGCTTTGAACGCTACGTGGCGCCAGCAGGTTGCCTGAAAGATCACGCTCAAACGGCGTAGCGGCGATTTTATATCGCCATTAATCCAGTATTCTTAGCGGCCGCATGGCGGCATAAAGCCGCCGCTACACGCTTTTCAGCAACCCGCTATAAAGTGAACTCCGATGAATTGGGCAATGGACCTGGCGAAGGAAGTCGCCGGGGAAGGGCAGACGGGCGAGCGGGTCTCGGCCGAGTTCTGTTCGGATTTCGGGCGAGTGGCGGAGCGCAGGCCGGCGGTGGTTCTCCGGCCGTCATCCGCTGCCGGCGTGTCTCGCGCGGTGCGGTTTGCCGCCGAGCGGGGGCTCCAAGTTGCGGCACGCGGAGCGGGGCACTCTCAGAACGGGCTGTCGCTCTCGGATCAGGTGCTGCTCGATACACGCGGGCTCGACCGCATTCTCCAGGTTGACGAGGAGCGCTGCACGGCCACCTGCCAGTCCGGGGTTACGTGGCGGGCGCTGCTTGAACGGCTGCTTCCGCTCCGGCTTTCGCCGCCCGTGCTCACGAACAATCTGGACGTAACGCTGGCCGGCACGCTCTCAACGGCTGGGCTCGGCGTCGCTTCGTGGCGCCGAGGCACGCAGGCCGATCATTGCCTCGAGCTCGAAGCCGTGACCGGCGAAGGGGAGATGGTGCGCTGCTCCCCGGCCTCGGAGCCTGAGTTGTTCGACGCGCTTCGGGCGGGGCTGGGCATGTTCGGCGTGATCACGGAGGTGAAGCTCCAGCTCCGCAGGCATCGGCCGAGGGTCCGCACAGCCTATCTGCTTTACGACGAGCTCGACGCGCTTACGGACGATCTGCAAAGGGTTCTGCGGGAGGAGCGCTTTGATTATCTCGAGTCCTGGTGTACGCCGCTGCCGCAAGGCTTCAGGAAAGCGGGCGCCGAGCGAAAGCCGTTCGCGAAGTGGTTCTTTCCGCTTCACGCCACATTGGAAGTGGACTCGAACACAGCCGGAGATCAGCTTGGCGGCCTGAGATTCTACAAGCACGTCCACACGGAAGAGGCGCAGATTGAAGAGTTCTTCACCCGGCTTGATCCGTTGTTCGTGCTGTGGAAGCGCGGCGGGTTCTGGAACTGGGCCCATCCGTGGATGGAGTGCATATTGCCCTGGGAGGCGGCGCCGTTTTACGTGAGCCAGGCGCTCGCCAATATCCCTCCGGCTGCGCTGCTGGGCGGGCACATTCTGCTGTGGCCGGCTCGCGGCGCTGCCTCCGGCGTTCCGCTGTTTGTGAAGCCTCCGGGAGATTACCTGATGGGTTTTGGCATTCTGCCCGCTGTCGCGCGAGAACGCCTTCCCGAGGTTCTGCCCAGCCTGGCTCAGGCCAGCCGCGCCGCTGTCGCGATGGGTGGAACGCGGTATCTCTCCGGCTGGCTGGCTTTTGAACCAGCAGACTGGAAGGAGCACTACGGCTCCTCATGGCCTGCGGTAGTGCGTCTGAAACGTAAATACGATCCGCACGGCGTATTTAATCTCGGCTGGGCGCTGGGTGACCTGTAGCGGCGATGTCCACATCGCCGGGATCGAGAGCTAAAAAACCGGGTGACACATACATCGCGCCGTTTACTGATGCACGCGATTCTTGAAAGCCGCACCCGTGGCAAAGAGCGGCCACGTATGGCGGGCTCGGTTGTCACAGCCCGCCGGTTCATTTAGAGTCGATTGTGATGACGTACGACGCTTTGC
>JBOGJW010000012.1:0-7938 GCA_050745245.1 Terriglobia bacterium
CCTCGGGCGCGGTCCCGCCCGTGTTGGAGAAAACGCAATTCTCCACCAGCAGGTCTACGGCGCTGATCACGCTGATGCCCTGGCGGTAATTGTCATCCGCGACGCAGTTGCGGATCGCGATATTTTCGCTCCATAAGCGGTCGCCGCTTCCATCAACATAGAAGCCGTCGCCGCCCGTGCTCTCCACACGCAGCCCCTCAATGAGCACATTTTTGCATCCGCGGATCGCCACTCCCATGCGCCATTCGGCCTTCTCGTAAGGCGCGTGTTCGTAGTCGCGCTTCCACATGCGGAGGGTCGCCCCGTACCCTCGCAGGGCGACGTTGGAGAGGCGATCGGCGTTAAGCAGGCTGTCGGACTTGCCCAGAAATTCCCCGCGTTTCGCCAGAACCAGCACGCCCGGCTGGAACGTAACTTCCTGATTACCTCGCAGCCGGAGAGGGCGCGTGATCCAAGGCTGGCCCATGAACGGGACCACCACGGTTTTAGCTCCGGAGTCAAACGTCGCCTGAAGCGCCGCGGTGGAATCATCGTCGTTAAAGCCCCACCACGCGGCGTTTGCCGCCGTGCGCCGCCCGGAAAGCACCTCCCGGACCGCCTGCGGGTTGCGCTCGTTGCAGTAGAGCAGGTCACCGGTCGTTGCGGCTTCGGCGGAAGCAGGCGCCGTTGCGCCGATGCGACCGAAGAAAGCGCCATAGGGCTGGAGCGCTGCCAGCGTCGCTCCGCTCATCAGCAGGGATCGTCGGGTCATTTTTACGTATAACACTACCTTGCGCTAAATCACGTCAGCGCTTCGCTCGCGCGGAGCGCGCTCTTGTCTTCTGGTATCGGATGCTGCCGCGCCACCCGGTAAACCGTCCAGGTGAGCACGAGCGCGACAATGGTGAAACAGGCGTCGACCGTGAGGCCGCTGCCCCATGCCTCCAGCGTGTAGCTCCAGCGGCCGCCGGCCGCCGCGACAGACGCCGCGGGCGCGCTCAGCGCTGCATGATTCACGAACGTCTTCAGGTACGAGAGCGCCAGCATTACCCACATCAGGAACAGGAAAACTGAGCGGATCGGGACCTTGCCACCCTCCGCCCACCAGCCGCTCACCCTCCAGGCGACGCAAAGCGCTGCAATCACCACCAGCGTCCACAAAACCACCGCATTGCCCAGATGCTGCTCGCGCAGCCAGTAGCGGACCACGTTTGCCGCGCTCGCGTAAAAAGTCATTGTCACGGCAAGGTGCCAGGCGGCCTCCACGGAAAAATATGCGATGCAGATCAGCGCTGAGCCGAGGATGATCCATGGCAATACGTGGCGATGATAAAGCGCCGTGCAGATGGCAACGAACACCACGCCGCCGATCATCCCCAGCGCGCGCCGTCCGGGGCCTGCCGGCAGCCGCACCGGCTCAGCCACATCCGGGATGCTGTCCCTGACAAGATAAGCGCCGACGCCGAGCCCGATTCCCATGAAAGCGCCAAAGGTTGTCTCCGCCACTTTCCACCAGTCGTACCACATGCCGACGTGTGACGAGTGCATGCCGGCGCCGGCCAGGGTTACGGCTACGGGGTATCCAATGCCGCCCGCCACCGCGGCGCAGAGCGCCAGCACCAGCGGGATTCGTGTGCGCCCGCGCACCGTCAGCCAGACCGTCAGCGCGATTGCGGCGAACAGCAGCCCACCCCAAATCTCGTGCCTCGTCACCGAAAAGTAGAGGAGCTTGGGCCGGTTGATCAGCGCCCATCCGGCATAAAACGGCGCGATCATCAGGCCGGCGGCCACGGCGATATCCTTGCGGCGATAGCGCGAGGCGGCAAACGCCAGTCCAAGGCACGCTCCGCCGAACAGCGGCCAGAGCGCTCCCTTCACCGCCAGTCCTATATAGCCCGTGAGGGCAGTGGCCGTGGTGTAGTGATGAATCGTGTGCATCACCAGCCCGGCCGATTCCAGCGTCGTCTCATCAGCGCCGAAGCCGAACGCCACGGCTGCGAGGCCGACGGCGAGCCCGCGGGAAAAACGCTTCTCCGCCAGCAGGACGCACAACGCCAGGCCTGCCAGCGCGCCGGGAATCATGGCCCCGTCCGCGTGCCCCATCTGCCCGCGAATCCCCCAGCCCAGCCACATCGCCAGGGCGGGCAGCAGAATAAACCAACCGAGCTTGGTGCGGTTCATCGGTTCGCCATCCTCCTACGAGTCGGTTAAAAAATAATGTCCGCTTCCATCAGCACGGAGCGCGGGTTGTTGTTCTGGCTCTGCTTGAGCTGTCCGAACTGCGGATTGCTCACATCGAGCGACTGCATCTGCGTAAAGAAGGGACGATTGAAGGCGTTAATGAAGTCGGCGCGAATGCGGAACTTCAGGCGCTCGTAGATCGGAAAATCCTTCATCAGCGAGAAGTCCCAATCATCAAAGCCCATGTAGCGCACGTTCGGGAACATGGTGGGAAATGTCTGGAGGGTAAAGGGCGCCGGCCCGGCCACGTTCGGGAAGAGGGACGTATTGAACCACTGAAGGATATTTTGCTGGCTGCCGGAAAGATTCGCGCTGCCGGGCTTAATGGCGGCGGCGTTAGGGTAGGGTACCGGGAAACCCGATTGGAGGGTCACATTCCAGCCCAGCCGCCAGCCGCCAATCGCGCCGTTCACGATCGTCGGGACCGATGCCGCAAACCGTTCTCCGTGCCCGAAAGGAAGATTGTAGGTGCCCAGCAGGTCCAGCTTCTGAGGAATATCAAACGGAGTCAGCGTCTCTTCAATATTGGATTCGGCGGGATCGGCGAGCGAAAAACCCTGCGGATTCACCAGCGTTTGCCGCATCAGGGCCTTGGAAATCGTATAGTTCACCATCACAAACGCCCCGCTCGCAAAACGCCGAGTTCCGCTCACCTGGAGCGAGTCATAGCGTGACCAGCCGATCGGCACGTTCATTTCCGTCACGCCGCTAAACTGCGGGTACGCCACCTGCAAGTCCTCCAGCGGAATCGTGGCGCCATTGAGCGATGAGTTGGCGGGGAGCAGGCCCGCGAACGGGTTCGTTACCTTCGCAGTGTAGTGCGAAACCGGCTGGCCAAGCTGCGAGGTTGGAATGAAGTCTAGGCTAGCGTTCAATGGATAGCCCGTGGTCTTGTTCCCGATGTAGGAGGCATCGACCACAATCTGGGCCGGCAGCGAGCGCTCCAGGCCGAACGACCACTGATAAGAGGGCGGGGCCGGAAAATTCGTCGAGGCGAACGGCACCGACGTCCCGAGCAGCGTCGCCAGTCCCAGGCTGCTGCCCGGCGGCGTGATCAGCCCGCCCGGAAACGGATTAGCCAGCGACACCGCGGGCGTGAGCCCGCCATCCAGCGAAGCGATTAGCGGCGTCTGCACGTTGAAGCCCGTCGTGAGGCTTCCGTCCTCATTCATCGCGGTCAGCAGCCGATACATCCCAAACCCGCCGCGAAGGACGGTATGCTGGTCCAGCCTGAAGGCGGCGCCGAGCCGCGGCTGGAAGGCGCTGTAATCGGGGTTCCAGGCGTAGCGCCCGGTTCCGCTGGAACCGGCAAACAGCAACCCGCCCTGGAGATGAGCGCAGGCAGGGCAATTTGCCGCGCCCGGGGCGGAAGCAACAGCCGCCGCCAGCGGACTCGCCTGGCCGAAGGCAAACCCGCGGGTGATTCGGTTGTGCCGCTCCGCAAGCGGCGTCTCGTAATCCCAGCGCAGGCCCAGGTTCAGCGACAGGCGCGGATTCACCTTCCAGTTGTCCTGAACGTATAACGCCCAGTCCTTGCTGGTATAGTACGGGTTCGGGTTCCGGTCTACGTCGCCGCTGCTCGGCAAGCCCAGCAGCAGGTCCGCGGCTTCGTTGCCCGAAATCGAGTCTGACACCAGAGGGTTGCGCTGCGTCCATTGCCGGGTAAAACTGTAGGCGCCGGAAGCGTTGCCGGGGCTCACCAGCGCCGTGCCATAATTAATGAATCCGGCGCCGGCGTGAATAAAGTGCTTTCCCGCTGCCTTAGCCACACTCGCCTGCACGTCAACGTCCTGGTCCTCGCTGTCGTTGTTGATTGAACCGTTCGCCCCGAGCTGCGCAAACTGTCCCATGACGAACTCGGGAAACTGAAGCTGGTAAAACTGCGAAACCAGCGACGCGGGGAATCCCAGCGTGGCCGGATTGAACCCGGCGGAGAAGGAATTGTTGCGGTTCTGTTCGAGCCGTGTGAAGCCTGCCCTCAGGTCCCAGATGGTGGTGGGCGTCAGCGTGGAAGTCCAGTCGACAACCCCCTGCATTGAGTTGTTCTCGCCGGGCGCGCTCGTGCCGCTCGCGATCAGCGGGACATCGGCGAAGAGCCCGTAGTTATAGATGGTCTCCGTCGTTCTTCCGAATTGCGCATAGAACCGGTTCCGGTCGCTCAGCCGGTAGTCGCCGCGCTCAATCCACTGGTTCACCACGTCGGAGGTGGGCCCGAGGACAAACAGGTTGTTCGTATGCGCCAGCCCGATTCCGGGGCCGCTGGGACTTGGATAAAGATTGAGTACTTTTTGCCCGAGGGCATTGATCCGGCCCGAGGGAATGATGTTGCCTGCGAATGCGCTCCGTGTGTAGCCGCCGCTCGCGCCGGGCGCTGTGGTGGTGGGATCGTAGATCGTTACCACCTGCCCCTGAGCGTTCGTCAGCCCGGAAAAGTCGCCGCTTCGCTCGGCGATGGTCGGCACCGTGCCCGTTTCACCAGAGGCGGACCGCGCCGGGGTGCGGTCCCACGACACCATAAAGAACAGCTTGTCCTTTCCGTTGTATACCTTCGGAATGAAAACCGGACCTCCCACCTCGAACCCGTAGTTGCTCACAATGGACGATGGCTTGGGCTTCCCGTGCAGATTGTTCGCCCAGGAGTTCGCGGCCAGCGCGCTGTTGTTCAGGTTTTCAAAAGCGATGCCATGCAACGTATTGGTACCCGCCTTCGTCGTCATAGCGACGTAACCGCCGCCGGTGCGCCCGTACTGCGCGTCGTAGGTGCTGGTCTTCACCTGCACCTCGTCAACCGAATAGAGGCCCGGCTGCAAGGTCGCGCTGTTCCCGCCGTTCTGGTCCGAGACGCCGTTCAGCAGGATGCCGTTGTTCGGCGTGCGCCCGCTCGCGCCGCCGGCGCTGCCATTGATGCCGAACGTGGCGTGGCCGACTCCGGTGATCGACACGCCCTGTCCTTCGCAAGTGCAAGGCTGATAGGCCCCGGGCATCGCAAAAACCAGATTGAACACGTCGCGCCCGTTGTTGGGGAGGGTGTCGATAAGCTGCGGCGGGATGATCGCGCCGCGATCCGCCGTCTCCGTATCCAGCAGCGGCGCGCGCGAGCTGATGCTGACCGTCTGGGTGACAGCGCCAAGCTGAAGCGAGACGTTCACTCCGGCTTGCTCGCTCAGGTGAAGAAGAATTCCCGTCCGCACATATTTTCTGAAACCAGTAGCCTGTACGCTCAGATTGTAGCGGCCAGGAAGAAGCGGACCGCTGGAATACCGCCCCGCCCGATTCGAAATGAAGTGGAACTGCATGCCGCGTTCCGCATCCGTAACCTGAACTTGCGCGCCAGGCACGGGCGCCCCGGAAGGGTCGGTGATCGTGCCGTTGATCGTCGCCCGCAGGTCCTGCGCCGCGCCGCGCGGCGGCCCGAAGCCGAGCCCGGCCAGCAGCGCGAGCAACAGCAGTCCTATCGGAAAGTTTTTCGTCTTCATCTCACAACTCCTCGCCACCCTCGCGGTTTTGAAAATTCGGCTCAGGGAACGGCGGCGTTGTGCATCGTGAGCGCGCCGTGGCCTGTGCCTCTCAGGCGTCCTTCTGCCGTCGCTTCGAGAATCAAGTGCCGGTAATCATATCATCTGGTATCCAGCCTGTCGACACTTTTAAACAGTTTTTTGGAGATATTTTTTTGAGGTATACTGCTGGCTATGCGCAGCAAGGCGCGGAACGGCCCCCGCTCCGAGGGCTCCTCGGCGCGGCAGCAGGCTTACCTTCACATCCAGCGCAAGATCGCCGCCGGACAGCTCCGTGCCGGACAACCCATCTCGGAGCTTGCGCTTGCCGGCGAGCTCGGCATCAGCCGCACTCCCATCCGCGAAGCGCTCGGCCAGCTCGCCGCAGAGGGCATTCTCGAGCAGACTCCGAACCGCAGGGCCATCGTGGTGAAGCTGACGCGGCAGGACATTATTGACCTCTATGAGCTCCGGGAGGCGCTGGAAGTCTACGCCGTAGGTAAGGTGGGCCGATACGCTGTGGCAAAGCCGGACCTGGATCGCTTGCAGAGCCTCGCCGGCGCCGTAAGGGACTTGAAGGACGAGATCGATCGCTCCGGAAAGCCGGAACTCGATGGCGAGCAAATTCGGCGGTTCGTCGCCTACGACCTCGGCTTCCATACGCAGCTTATGCGGCTCGCAGCCAACGCCCGGATGCTGAGGGTGGTGAACGAGACGCGACTGATGATCCGCATCTTCGCGATGCGCCGCAAGGGGCATGGCGCCGCGCTGCTCGAAAAAATCTACCAGGAACACAGTGAGATCGTGCGCGCCCTGGCGGCCCGCGATCCGGAACACGCCATGCGCATCCTCTCCGAGCACATCCGCAACAGCCAGCGGGAGCGCCTCGACGACTTCGACCAGTGGGAGATGGAGGCGGCGATCCGCGAGAACCTTCCCTTCTTCTTCGACGCCCGGCGCTTCGCTTGATCGCGCGGGCGGCAAACCGCCGCACGCCGGGGGCAATCCGGCTATAATTTCCCCTCTATGCCGATTGCGCGTCCATCGGAAAAAGAGCCGGAGGTGAACCAGCCGGCGAACGCAACTGTGCGGCACGACTGGACTGCCGCCGAGGTCGAATCGATTTACCATCAGCCGCTGCTGGAACTTGTTTTCCGGGCGCAGCAGATTCATCGTCAGTTCCACGCGCCGGGCGAAGTGCAGCTCTGCCGGCTGCTTTCGATCAAAACCGGCGGCTGCCCGGAGGATTGCGCCTACTGCCCGCAGAGCGCGCATTACCATACGGAGGTCGCCCGCGAGCCGCTGATGCCTGTGGCCGAAGTGCGGCGCGCGGCGGAGAAGGCGCGCGCCGAGGGCGCGACCCGCTTCTGCATGGGCGCGGCGTGGCGCGAGGTGCGCGACGGCCGCGAGTTTGACAGCGTGCTGGAGATGGTCCGCGTGGTGGCGGCGCTGGGCATGGAGGTCTGCTGCACGCTGGGCATGCTCAGCGCAGCTCAGGCGCGGCGCCTCGCGGAGGCGGGCCTCACCGCTTACAACCACAACCTCGACACCTCGCCCGAGTACTACGGCAAAATCATCAGCACGCGCACCTATCAGGACCGCCTGCGGACGCTTGCGTACGTCCGCGCCGCCGGGATTTCTGTATGCTGCGGCGGCATTGTCGGCATGGGCGAGACCGACCGCGACCGCGCCGGGCTCCTGCGGCAGCTTGCACGCTTGAATCCGCACCCGGAAAGCGTGCCCATCAATCTTCTGGTGCGCGTCGATGGAACGCCCCTCGCCGAGGCTGAGCCGGTGAGCCCGCTTGCGCTGGTGCGCACCATCGCGGCCGCGCGCATTCTGATGCCCGGTTCAATGGTCCGGCTCAGCGCGGGGCGGCGGTCGCTCTCGCGTGAAGCCGTCGCGCTCTGTTTCATGGCCGGCGCCAACTCGATCTTCTTTGGCGAGAAGCTCCTTACCACGCCCAATCCCGCCCGCGATGAAGACGACCTCCTGTTCCGCGAGCTCGGTTTAACAGCCATGGGCCATGATTGACGCGGCCGGTTGCGTGATTCACCGCCTCGCGCGAGATCTCGATCTTCTGCAGGCAGAGAATCAACTCCGCTCGCTCGCTGAACCTGCCGGCATTCCACTCGATTCGAACGACTATCTCAGCCTCGCCCGCGATCCGCGCCTGAAGCGCGCGATCATTGAAGCTCTCAACCAGGGTAGCCAGATAGCATCC
>JBOGJW010000013.1:0-9274 GCA_050745245.1 Terriglobia bacterium
CCACGCTGCTTCTGATTGGAGGTCGGGCGGCTTGAGCAGATAAACCGGTGCGCCTTCTCCCTTCCGGGTTTGGAGCGGGGGCTTCTCCGCAAACCGGTCATTCTGCGCAATCACCAAGCCGGCCACGCGCACGATTTGCCGCGTCGAGCGATAATTCCAGGTGAGGTAAACGGTGTGATGTCCCGGAAAAGCCTCGTGGAACATCTCAAATGCACCGTGCGAAGCGCCGCGAAAGCGGTACACCGCCTGGTCATCATCGCCCACCGCGGTGATTGAGCAGCCGGGCGCGGCCAGAAGCTTGACAAGCTCCAACTGCCCGTAGTTGGTATCCTGAAACTCATCGATCAGCACCGCGCGGAAGCGGCTCTGCGCCTCCGCCAGAAGGTCGGGCCGCTGGCGCCACAGCGCCACCGTGTCACTCACAAGGCTTCCCAGGCTCGAAGCGCCCGCATCCTCGATCAGCCGGCGGCTGGTGCGGAAAACGCGCGCCAGCTCTTTTTGTCTGAGGATGCTTTCCCACTCGAGCTGCTCGCCGATGGAATCCGCGCGCGCGGCGCCGCCCGGGGGCGGATGCTGTTTCAGGAAGTCACGTTCGTTCGCCTGAACGAACTCTTCAAAATCCTGCGGCTCGATCAGGTCATCCTGGCAGCGGGAGAAGAAATCGTTGAGGTCGTGCAGGAAGGCGCCCGGCTCGGCGAGTTTCTGATAGTGCTCCAGCCCCAGCGCGGCCATGCGCTGGCGCAGGAAAATCCAGGTATCCGTCTTGTCAAGCAGGCGCCGCGCCGCCTGACGCTCGCGCAGCATGTGAAGGCAGAAGGCGTGGAAGGTTGAAATCGTGGGCAGCGTGTTAAGCCCGGGAAGCGCCTCCGCTACCCGGCGCAGCATCTCGTGCGCCGCTTTGTCCGTGAAGGTGAGCGCCAGAATGTTTTCCGGGCGGAGCGCCGTGCCCGAGCCGTCCGCGCCATGCTCGAGCAGCCGCACGATGCGCTCCGTGATGGCGCGCGTCTTGCCCGTTCCCGGACCGGCCACCACCAGCAGCGGCGCTTCGCCGTGCTCTACTGCCTGTTTTTGTTCCGGATTCAGCTCCAGCATCAAACTGAGTCATTATTCGCTAATCTGCCGGAAGAAAGCAAGGAAGGGAGGGGCCGGAAAATATGGCGGCAATATCGGCTGAAGCGGCGCTGTCCCTTCGGGCTCTCAGGGTTGGCTCTCAGCGCCGCTAATCGCCGGTGAGGACACCAGCCCTACAGACGCAGCGGCTTACCACACCAGCGCGACGCCAGTTGAGGCGCCGGCAGTGCTCAGATAAAGATTGGTTGCGTCGTAGGGGGTGGGTTGAAACCAGATCGCGACGCTCGAGGTGAGGAGCAGGGACATGCCGGTGGGCGCGCGCCCAAGCAAGTGCTGCACGGAGAAGTTGCCGGCGGCGCTCGGCGCGAGGACAACGCGGCCCATAATTTTCGTCGCCTGCACTACCGCCGTAACCGCGCTGGCGCTGGCCACTGCTTGTCCGATGAGCGCATCACCCGTGGCGGCTCCTACAGCCGAAGCCTGCCAGTAAAATCCGGTTGAGGAGTTATAGAACAGATAAGACGTCGCGCTCGCGGCCGCCGGAGGAATGGGCGGTGCCGATGCCGGCGCGTAGCGCAGCCTCTGGGCGTAAAGCACGCCGGTGGTGATGCCCGGCGTGAACGACGGCGACGTTGAGAGCGTAAAGCCCGAAACAATTCCGTTGATCCCGAGATCGCCAAAGAGCAAATCGCTGACGAAAGCCACGTTGCTGTCGAGCAGCAAGGCGTTTGCATCCTGATCGGCCTCATAGCCGGTCAGCCCGTGCTGCGACTGGATCAGACCCTTGCGTGGAAGAATGGTTCGAGTTACCGCCATTGTTTCATTGCCTCATTGTTTCATTGGCTCATTGACTCAATGAACCAATGATTCAATTGCTCTCGTTCAGCGAGCTGCGCTGGCAGATGGCATAGACCTTCACCGTGCCCTGCGCCTGCGATCCATTCGTGCTGCCGTAAACGTTGCAAGTTAACGCGCCCGTGGCATCGTCGATATCCAGTGCGTAAGGCGCGGCCACGAGGCTGCCCTGGTAATTGTCCGCATTGGCCAGCGTTGGAAACGTGGCTTGCCCGGCTACAAAACCGGGCGCCGGCTCGCGCGTTGAAGCGAGCACGGGAAAGAAAATGCACTCGCCCTGCGAGTATTGGTACCCATCTACCGGACTGACGGGAGGCGCCACGGTATTTCCGCTTGTGTAAAAGCCCATAAAGACGACCTCACAGCGCACCGCCGCGAACTTAGCGTTGTGCGAGATCTTTTGCAGCGAATCGTCCGTGAGAGGCTGGTTTCCCGCAATCGCCGAATCCGCCAGATCGAAGAAGCCCGGAATGGCGCTGAAAGTAAGCTGGCTCATTGTTTCATTGATCCATTTGTTCATTGATCCAATGAAGCGATGATTCATTGAGCCAATGACTCAATTCAGAAGATTGTGTTCCCGGCCGAGCCATCGGCGTACGCGCCGCCGCTCGCGGCCTGCGAAATAAACATGTACTGCTGCCTTTCGGCTTCGCTTGCTCCGCTCCAGGCGGGCACGCCGGCTGCGGCGGGGGCGATATAAAACGGCTTCGTCAGATTAATGAACCTCGCATCGAGCAGGTCGAATTCAACATTACCCTGAGCGTAGTTGGGCCGCTTGCCGATCACCTCACACACGACGCTGGCGAGCCCCATCTTGCCGCTTTGAAAATCCGCAACCAGGGGATGGGTAAGCCACGCGTAATCCCCGAGCTCAATCACGAGCGCGCTGAAGAACGCCTTTACTTTGTACACGGGTGGCGCGAAGGCGTGGCGGCGGAAGATACGATCGGCGATCATCTGCGCGCGCATCATGCCGCCATAAGCAAGCACCAGGCCCGTGGCTTCAATCTGCTGCTGAAGGATCTGGTTGTAGCGGATTAGCGATTCCTGCTGCTCAAAGCTCACCTGGAAATCATAGGCGCGCGCCGCCGTGCTTACGCCCGAGTTCTCCACGTTCATCTTCACCGTGACGACGTTCACCACCGGCTGGCGCGAGGTCTGCGGGATGCCGATGATGTTCTTCTGGTTGAGCGCCATCACGGGCGTCTGGATGGCGGGCGACTTCATTGATTTCAGCGCCAGTCGCCCGTCCGGTCGGACGATGAGATATAGCCCCAGCACCTTGAGAATCTGATCTTCGATGAACTGCTTGCCGTCGATCGGCCGCTGAATTTGAAACTCGAACCAGTCGCCGGAAAACTCCATGTCGCGCAGCGTCAGAAAGCCCGGCACATCGATATAAGGATTCGGATTGATGAGCGTCGAATCATCGCCCGGCCTGAACGTGACCCAGCCGGGAGGCGGCCCGAGAGGCTCATAGTTTTGCTGGTCGGTGTAGACTGAAATCGCGCGCTCGAGCACGTAGTCGGAGCCGCGCAGCGAGGGGTCTTGACCCACGCCCATCTCATTTTGCAGCGTCGCCAGAAGCAGATCGACCGGGTTGCCCTGAAGGTAGCGCGGATTCTTCTCGCTTACCGGAAAAGCGTTCGCGCCCGCCGCCGGGCCGATGGGCTGCGCCGCTTTCGCCTTGGTTCCCGGCGTCCATTCGAGCGGCCCTCCGCGCAGCCAGATTTGCTGACCTAAAAGAAATCGCTGGACATCCTGCAAGCTGAAGCTCACTTGCCCGTCGGAGCTCCACCCGGTCTGGCTGATCTGCATGGTGTGCAGCGTAGTGAAATCGCCAAGGTTCTGTCCGGGGAAGCCCAGCTTGATTCGCGCCATTTTACCGATGAGCGCGTCCTGCGCGGTGAGCCCCTTCAGCACGCCTGCCGGATCAATACACTTCAGCGTTACCGCGCCTACTGAGGATGCGCCGTCGAGCTCGTTCACCGTCTGGCTTGCGCCGGACGGAACGGACAGGTAGGGCAGAATCTGAGGACTGCTGGAGATGGAAAGCAGAAGGTCGGGCCGGTTGGAGACGAGCCACATCCAGGCCGTCGGCGCGAACATGGGCCAAACTTCGAACTCATACGGCAGCCCGCGCGAGGCCAGCGAATAGCCGATCAACGAGCCATCGCCGGCGGCGGCGCGCACGGTGCGCTGGCCGGTGACGAGCGCCGTCAGAAAGGAGTCCAATCCGCCTGGCCCGCCAAAACCCGCCTGTAAACCCGCATCGCCGTACATGACCAGAAGAGCCAGGATCAATCCCCAGGTCTGCTCCTGAGACACGCTTGGCGGCGAGCCGGAATAGCCGCCTGGGGAATCGTTGCAGGCCTTAAGGCCGGTGAAAGGCGTGAGCTGCTGGCAGGCTTGATTGTACGTATTTGGTGTTTCGGATTTGAGGATTTGCTGATTGCCGAGCAGAAAATTATCGCAAACGAAGTGAATGCACTGCTCGGCCTGCGTCACCGCGCCCACCGTGTAGCACATCACTGCCGCCCACGTGCCGGAGGCGTCGCACGCTTCCGACGTATCCAGCCCCGCGCTCGATGCGCCCTGCGCGAAGTGGCCCGCCACCGAACCATTGGGTGCGATATAAAGATTCGCCAAAAGCTGGCTCGCCACCGTTTCAGCGAGCGTCTGTATCTGCGCTGCGGCAGATAGAAGCGATTGCGATTGCGCCTGCGTGATGCTGCCGGTCTTTTGAAGCTGCACCGCGGCCGTCTGGAGAATGCCCGCCGAGCGCATGAACGCGAAATAGACATCCACGTTATGCTCGGTCGAGACGCTGGCGTGCAGGCCAGGAACGAACTGATAGCCGGGGTCCTTGTATTCGCCCAAGCCCAGATAGAAAAGGCCGTCGGTCAAATCGCTGGCGGTCGACTGAAGTGTGAGCAGAAATGCGATCATGCGCTGAAGATAGAGCGCGGGAGTGTAGTCGAGCGAGAGGCCCATGTAGACAGCCAGCGCATAGCACACCCAGGCCATCGCGCCAGTGCGGATATACGGCTGGTCGATCTGGCCGTTGTAGATGTCATAGGAAAACGCCAGCGAATTCGCGGGCTGCAAGCCGCCCACGCTGAAGTTATCGAAATAGAGATCGCCCGGCGCCATAAGAATTACTTTAAAGCCCGTGATCGAACTGAGCTCGTCGCCTGTCAAATTTGAAATTTGAGATTTCAAATCGATAAGCTCGGTCCGGTAAAAGCCGCCGCCCGGCCCGACGGCGATCGTAATGGTCTTTGTAGTTGCATCATAACTCGCGGGCGCGGGCGTTCCGGATGTAACCTGGACGCCGGTTACCAGGCTGTTCAGGCTCGAGACACTGATGTCGAACGTAAACGTGACCGCCGCGGCTTCCTTGTGCTGGAACTCGATCTGACCTTCCGTGATGTCCGGAAAGCCCGGCCCGCTGTAAGTAAAGGACCCGTTCGCCAAGGTCGCGTGAAAGTCGACCACAAGCCCGGTTCCGTAAGGCGGCTGGGCGGGGTCATTCACATCCGTCACCGAATCGCCCGGAATCGATTTCGTCCAGCGGGCGGCTGAATTCCCATCCTCGCCGTTTTCGAGCACCGCCGTGGCGAGGTAGCCGGGATGGTCCAGGAAGAATTCAATCTGTTTGATGATTTTCGAAGCGGCGATGAAGTTTCCCACCGCCGAGTAGGCGACGAGCGCCAGCGCGCAATCATAGATGAAGCTGCGGTTTTGCAGCGCCGCCTGGTTCGACTGCGTAGGATCGGGCACGTATAGCGGGTCGGATGTAGGTACGGTGAAGGAGCGCGGCAGATCCTGATAGGCCGCCTCATTCTGTAGCGAAGTATAGACCAGCGTTGGCCCCTTCACCGGGTCCTGGTACAGCACGTGTACGGTAAGCTCGCCCGCGGCCGGAATCACGCTGGAGCCGCAACGCGCGTGATAGGGGTCCTGCACGATAATTGGAATGTTGTCTTCCTGCAGGTACTCGATATCGGTTTTTGAATAGACACGCGCGAAATATCCGCTCAGCGCCTGGCCGGCGCCGGTGTTGGAATGGCAAACCCAGCCGGGCGGCAGCGTTCTTCCGCTCCACCCGGCGGCCGGCTGCGGCGCTGATGCAGGATAGAGCGCCGCGACCACTAACCCGGCGTTCATCACCTGCGCGCCCCAATAGCCGTTCAGCCCCTGCTGCGCCAGCAGCGACTGGAATTGTGATGGCTTCGGCTGCACGCCCTTGCAGACGCCCGTCAGCGGCTGGCCCACGCCCGGCGCGCTCGACTGATAATAGTACTGGTCGGTGAGCACGAACAGGTCAACGCGATAGTCTTCAATGTCGTTTTGCCCAGGCGTCACGAACAGGTTGAACACGTAGCCGTAAATCGTCATCCCCGGCAACACCGGATAATTCGTGCCGCAAATCACAGCGCCGGTTGGCGAAGCGTCGTACATCGCCTGATACTGCGCCCGGATTTGCCCCGCGGTAAGCGGAATCACGGGCGCGAGCAGGTTGCCCGTCGGCAACGCGACCGGCGAGAAGTTGACCGGGAATCCGTCGGGGCCAAGCAATTGATCGAAGAGCCAGCCGGCGGGAGGCAGCATCACCAGATTTTCGATGGTGGTCACCGGGAGGCTGGAGAAATCGGCTTGCGAGACGATTCCGCATTCCGCCAGCGCGGGCGAAGTCGCTAGTTGCGTTGCGCCAGGAGCCTGTCTCACTGGAAGCGAGGTGAGCAGAGCATTAGCCTGCCAGTTACCTACGTCGACGTTCTGGCGCGAGTAAAGCCACGCGAGCGTCTGCGCCATCTCGCCCTGAAAATCGCCGGGATAATAATTTGCTACATTCGGCATTAGGAATTCTGAATTATGAATGTTGAATGATGAGCGGCGATCATCGCTCACAGTTCAGCAGCGGTTAGGTGCCATAGACGCCAGTCCCGTAAAGCGCGACGCCGTACCCGCCAATCCCCACTCCCAATGAGGCGGCAGAGAAGCTTGCAATCACCACGGCGAACTCGGGAATCTCCAGCACATACAGCGGCTGCTTTTGGAGCTGCGAGAGCGCGTTTTGCCAGCCCTGATTGCCCTGAATCATTGGGTCATTCTTTCATTGAGTCATTGAATCGACGGCTCAATGAATCAATCAAGTGACTACCTGCCGGAACTTCAACTTGAACGAATAGAGCGCCGGCGCCTTATAGGCGGCGTTGAACGTTGTGTCTTCGAGCCAGTAATTGATGAACGCGCTCTGCGATGCGTCCGGGTAGTAAGCGAACTGGCCGCCTGTCAGCGCGTATTGCATGAAGCCATTCCAGGCGCTCACATCCGCCCCAGCCAACACCGTCTGCATTTCGATCTCGACAAATTGATCAATGCGCTCCAGGATCGATTCTCGCACGCCGGAGCTCGCCACATTGTCGTGCCGCGTGGCTACCGAGTTATACGCCGGTACGTTCCTGGGCGGATACGCAAATACCAGCGTCACCGGCCCTGTGCCAGGATCGTAGATGATCTGCGGGTATGCCATAACAACAATGACGAGTGGCAAGTGAGAAGAAACCGGTGACAAGCAAGGATACTTGCGAGAAGTGGGTCCTTGTCATTCGTTACTTGTCAATGCTTCTTACCCTTGCGCGTACGCGGGTCGCGAGGTACGGCTCGCCGTAAGCTGGACCCCACGCTGTTCGACGGCGGTATTGAGCGTGTTTGCCAGCCACTCCCCTGCCTCGTTGTCGCCCATGATCGCGATCGTCAAGTTACCTGAAGGCCGGTCCCGCGCGCCCGCCGCCCCCGCGGCGAGCGCGGAAACTGGGGCGGCAACCACCGCGTCATCGCTGCGCCCGCTGGCGGCGTAAGAAGCCCGGCTGCGGCCTGCGCCGCCCCCGCCCGAAGAGATCGCGGCGAACTGCGCTCCGGCGATCGTTCCGAACAGCGCCGCAGAGGTAAAATCTTGCGCTGCCGCCCAGAAATCGAATTCTCCCAGCGCCTGAAATCCCGCTGCCGCTGCCGCAATCGCTCGATAGGTCGCGGTGCTCTTTAACGCGGAAAGCGAGGCCAGGCTTTTGGCTTGCTCGGCGCGCGCGTGCGAAGCAACGGACTTCTCTTCACCCGAATTCTGAAGGTCCGTGAGTTGAAGCACCTGGCGGATGGTTCGCGTGGCGATGTTGCCCCAGCCCTCTACGGCCTTGCCTAGCTGAGAGTAGGTGTCGGCGCCCGTGTTGCGCAACGCGCTCAGGCCTTGCGCCAGTTCTTGAATAGTCTGGAGCATCGCGGCGGGCTGAGTGCGCGTTTGGGACGCGGCGCCGGACGAGCCTGCACTCTGCCCGCCGGTGTAATTCTCGAATAGCTCCCGTAACATGTCGGCCATATCAATCCTCGATGGCGTCACCAGCGCTCCTCTCGCTCGCCCGCCTCGGCACTTACGCCTCGCCTGTTGCTCCAGAGCGCGACGGCTGCGGCGAGATCGATTTGCAGAGCGAGCGTACCGCTAGGGTCATAATCAAGAGAGCGGAGCATCTCCGAAGGGCGGCAGGAGAATGTTTCCGCCGCGCGCGCCAGGGCGAGCATGTCATCACTCCGCGTGAAATCGCGCGAGGCCGCCCGCGGAAGAAGCGGCGGCTTCCCCCGTGGCAACCTCGCCCATTGCCCACCGGATAATAAAGTTCAGGTCCTCGTCGGAAATCGCTTCCGGCGGGATCTCCTCCGGGCCGGGTGAAAGCGAAATCCGCGGTTGCAATACAACTTCACTGAGTAACTCGATGATCCATCGCGCGACGCTATCGAATTCTTCTGGGGCTGGAACGCCGGCCGGTTTGCGAGTCTGCTCGTTTTCGGCGGACGACAATGCGGCCAGCGCCAGCGATTTCGGCAGCGCACCGCGGAAAATGAACCAGAGCGGGGATGGCCGCCGCAGGAGCACCGCCTTGCCGAGCCTGGGGAGCACCACGCGCTCCACGTGACGGCTCGCATCCTGCGCGGCTTCAAAATCTTTCCGGGTGGCAATGCTGTTTTTTTCCAAAGGATTCGTCCCACTGACTCTGCGATCCAAATGGACTCACGGCTGCCGGTAGATCTTGCCCACTTGATCGCCGGCCGGGCGCGACGGGTCTGCCAATCCACTGAACTTCACCTTCACAGTGGTAGGCTTTTCGCGCGAAAAAGGCATTGAGAGGGCCTGCGCCTGATATGAGCTATAGAGCTGGCTTACCACGAATTTGCCCGGCGCGTCAGCGCGGGGCGAGATGACGGCCACCGATGTTCGCGGCACGGCCATTAGCCCGCCGAAGGAGATTTCTTCGTAAGCCTGAAGACCCGACGGAAGGCCAGGATCACTGCC
>JBOGJW010000014.1:0-9638 GCA_050745245.1 Terriglobia bacterium
CGCCTGCCCTCGTGGCCTCTACGGGCGTCGGCATGTATCTCACCAAGGAAGCCATCGCCGCCACACTGCGGCAGGTCGCGGCGCTCGAACCAGGCTCCACGCTTGCGATGACGTTCTTGCTGCCGCTGGAGCTCGCGGACCCTGAAGTTCGTCCGGGATTTGAGATGGCGGAAAAGGGAGCGCGAGCAAGCGGGACGCCGTTCATCAGTTTTTTCACTCCTATGGAGATGATGGCACTGGCCCGCGAAAGCGGCTTCAAAGAAGCTCAACACATATCGGGGGCTGTTCTCGCGCGGCGCTATTTCGCGGACAGGACAGACGGCCTTCGCCCGCCCAACAACGCGGAGGAACTGCTTGTGGCGAGGACCTAGCGTTCATGCTGGCCGGAGATAGCGCTGCAGTCCGCCTTCAATCGCGTGAATCGCTGTGTCGGGCTTGGCCTGATTTGGAAGCATGAACTGAATGGTTTTTTCAACGTCGATGAGAATGAGTATCTGCCTCGGAAGCTCGGCCCGTCGCGCTCAAGGAGGCCGGGAAATGGCAGTTGCTTGCTGGCTGTGCACGCTGTCGATATTGCTGATCGGCGCGGCACCTCGGCCCATTGCCGCGACCAAATGGGAAACACTTTTCACCGCCCAGGACGTGCGTGACCACCTCTCGACTGTCGCCGGCCGTGAGCAGGCGCTCGATTTTTGCCGCCGGATGGGCATCTCGAAGGTCTACGTGGAAGCCTTTCGCGATGGCTATCAGGCCGATGCCACAACGCTTCGTGAGGCGCGCGATTTCTTCCGTCAGGCGGGTTTGGAGGTTTCCGGCTGCGTGATGCCCACAGGCCTTGGCAAGCGCCAGACGGCGCCCTGGCCCCTGGCGTGCCTCACCAACCGCGCTAACCAGGCCCACTTGAATGAGATCTTCCGGTTTACGGCCTCGCTCTTTAACGAGATCATGATTGACGATGCATTCGCCACGGCCTGCACGTGTTCGGAGTGCACGTCCGCTCGGGGAACCGAGAGCTGGCAGCAGTACCGCAAACAACTCAAGCTCAAGCTGGACCGCGAAGATGTACTGGCGGCGGCGCGCGCCGTCAACCCGCGCGTCAGGATCATCCTGAAATTCCCGCAGTGGTACGACGACTTTCAGAATCGCGGCTATTGGCCAGCGGAGGAATCAGCGCTCTACCCCCGCATCTGGGTGGGTACGGAGCTGCGCAGCCCGAGCTCCCAGAAGTGGGGGCACAAGCAGCAGTACGAAGGGTTTTTCATCTACCGCTGGCTCCGGTCGATTGCCGGCTCGAAGACCGGCGGCGGCTGGTTCGATCCCTTCGGCACCACGCCGGTTTACTATCTCGACCAGGCGTACGTCACCGTCCTTGCCGGGGCGCCGGAAATCATGCTGTTTTACTATGGCGGCCTGTCTTCGCCGGAATACCAACCTCAGGCCGCGGCACTCGCCGCGCACCGGGAGGAGCTCGACGCCCTCGCAAAGCTGGCAGGGAACTGGCGCGGCATTCCTGCGTATAAGCCTAATGGCAGCGATCCGGGTTCAGAGCCGTACATCTTCGACGAGATCGGAATGCTGGGGATCCCGCTTCTGCCCGTGGCGCGCTTCCCAGCGGGGGCGCGGGCCGCGATCTTTGCCGAATCGGCGCTTGGCGACGCGCGGTTCGTGCCTGAGCTGGCGCGCTTCCTGGAGGCAGGAGGAACCGCCTTCGCTACCGGCGGGCTGGCTCACCGGGTGAATGCGGATCCTCGATTGCCATCACACGAATCGGTTCAGCTCGCGGGCGGCGCCCTCCTGAAGACGGTCAGCGAGGGCGCCGGCCGGCTGATCATCTTCTCGGATGAGCTTGCCCGTCTTACTTTCGTGGATTCCGCGAATCGTGTCGCGCAGTTGACGCCGGAGACGCGGAAGGCTCTGGAAAATTTGCGCAACGCGGTCTCTCCTTTTACGGTGACTTCGCAGGACGCGCCGCCGCGGGTAGCGATCTTCCCCATGCAGGGCAGGGTAGCCGTAATGAATTTCACCGAGCTGCCCGTCGCCTGCCATCTGGAGGGCCAGCCGGACGCCGGCCATCGGCTCGAAAAGGTGTTTGCTACCTCCGGCGCCGAACTTGCTCGGGATGGCTCGACGTTGGACTTGCCGCCCCACGCCTTGCTCATGGTCAGATAGAGCGGGCTGGGCTGAAGGCCCGGCGCGCCGGGAGATGGCAGGTTGCTGAAAATCCCTGCACGGAAGGCATAGCGGCGATTTCATATCGCCATCAGTATTATTTTCAATGGCCGCATGGCGGCATAAAGCCGCCGCTACACGTTTTTCAGCAACCCGCCAGAGGTCCAAACCGGGCCGGCGGCTTGCTGCATCCAAAGTGATGGGACATCCTGTGTCCAAAAGCTCGTCGCAGTTGGTGCAAATCGTCCCGATCTTTCCGAAAGGGATTGGCGTTCCCCAGAGATTCCAGGAACCACAACGATGAGAGTTGCCGGTGCAGTTTTCGGGAGACCCGGCGGCAAACGACGCGACGCCGAGTGGAAAGCCCTCACGTTGATTATTCTTTTCGGCGGTCTGGCGCTGTTCCCTGGCTGCGCAAGTAAGCCCGCGGATAGCCAGGTGGCAAAAGCGGGTGCGCGTCCGGCGGTACCGGTACTGGTAGGGACGGTGAAGCAGATGAGCGTGCCGGTGCAGATTCAGGTGATTGGGACCGGAGAAGCTTACTCCACGGTCTCTGTGAAGTCGCTGGTGCAAGGCGAGGTGCAGCGGATCTACTTCCACCAAGGGCAGTACGTCGGAAAGGGAGACCTGCTCTTTTCAATCGATCCGGCCCCATTCCAGGCAGCGCTGGCTCAGGCACAGGCCAATCTAGCCAAAGATCAGGCGCAGCTTCAGTACGCGTCGGCGCAGAACGAGCGCTATACGGCGCTTTACAAAGAAGGCATCGTTTCGAAGGACCAGTACAATCAGTTCCAGAGCAACGCCCTCGCTCTTCAGGCGGCCGTGCGCTCGGACGAGGCCGCGGTCCAGAGCGCGCAAATCCAACTCAGCTACTGCACGATTCGCTCGCCCATCGACGGGCTCACCGGCGCCGTTCAGGTGGACCCCGGGAACCTCGTGAAGGTAAACGACGTGCCCATGGTGGTTATCAACCAGATCAAGCCGATCTTTGTCGATTTCTCGGTGCCTCAGCAGTACCTTGCCCCAATCAAGGAGTACGAGGCGCACAGGCGGCTGCGCGTGGAGGCGGTGATCCCGAGCGAGCCAAATCAGCCGGAGTGGGGAACGCTGACGTTCATCAATAACACGGTCGATACCAGCACGGGAACGATTCTACTGAAGGGCACGTTCCCCAATCCCCGGCGGCGCCTGTGGCCGGGAGGTTACGTGAATGTCACGCTGGGACTTTCGGTCGAGAGCAACGCCATCGCAGCTCCTTCGACGGCGGTTCAAACGGGCCAACAGGGCGACTACGTTTACGTCGTGACGCCGGAGAGCACTGTGACTTACCAGCCCGTCAAGACGGGGTCTACGTATCAAGGTTACACGGTTATCGAACAGGGTTTAAAGCCGGGTCAGACGGTAGTGACCGACGGACAGCTTACGCTCTATCCGGGCGCGAAGGTCGACGTGAAAACCAGCCTGTAGCGCTGCAAACGCCCTATGAACATCGCTGAGCTATTTATCCGGCGCCCCATCATGACCACGCTGGTCATGCTGGGGATTGTGATCTTCGGCATCTTTGCGTACCTGAACCTCCCGGTCAGCGATCTGCCGGAAGTCGATTATCCCACCATCCAAGTGAGCGCCACGCTTCCCGGCGCGAGCCCCGAGACGATGGCCTCCGCGGTTGCCACGCCGCTCGAGCGGCAGTTTTCCACCATCCAGGGCCTCGATTCGATGACTTCGACGAGCGGCCTTGGCAATACCAACATCACCCTGCAGTTCAGCCTCACCCGCAACATTGACGCCGCCGCGCAGGACGTGCAGGCGATGATCACCGCGGCGAGCGGCCAGCTCCCCACCGGCATGCCCAGCCCTCCCACGTTTCGCAAGGTGAATCCAGCGGAGTCTCCCGTGCTTTACCTGGCGGTATACTCCGACGTGCTGCCGCTCTACCAAGTGGACGAGTACGCCGAGACGATGATGGCCGAGCGCATCTCGATGGTGAGCGGCGTCGCGCAGGTACAAGTGTATGGCGCCCGAAAATACGCGGTCCGCGTGCAGCTCGACCCGCGCAAGCTCGCCGCCTACAACATTGGCCTCGACGAAGTGGCCACGGCAATTCGCAGCGCGAACGTGAATCTGCCGGTCGGCACGCTCCAGGGAACACATAAGTCCTACACGATACAAGCGACCGGACAGCTTACGGACGCGGCGGCCTATCGTCCGCTCATTGTGGCCTACCGCAACGGCTCTCCGGTGCGCCTCGACCAGCTTGGCCAAGTCCTGAACAGCGTCCAGGAAGACAAGGTGGTGAACTGGTACGACAATCACCAGGGCATGGTGCTGGCGGTACAAAAGCAGCCCGGCACCAACACCGTGGACGTTGTCGATGCGGTGCGGCAGCTTTTGCCGCGATTCCAGCAGGAAATTCCGCCCTCCATTCACCTGGGCATTCTCTCCGATTCCTCGCAGGACATCCGCGCGTCCGTGCATGACGTGAAGTTCACGCTCTACCTCGCGATTGCCCTGGTGGTGCTGGTGATCTTCCTCTTCCTGCGCAATCTCTCCGCCACGGTGATCCCTAGCCTGGCCTTGCCCATGGCGATCATCGGCACGTTCACGGTGATGTACCTGCTCGGGTATACCATCGACAACTTATCGATGATGGCGCTCGTCCTCTCGGTCGGGTTCGTGGTGGATGACGCCATAGTCATGCTCGAGAACATCGTGCGCCACGTCGAGATGGGGAAAAGCGTCTGGCACGCCTCTCTGGACGGCTCGAAAGAGATCAGCTTCACGATCCTTTCGATGACCCTGTCGCTGACCTGCGTGTTTATTCCCATCCTCTTTATGGGAGGCATCATCGGCCGGCTGCTGCACGAGTTTGCCGTCGTCATCATGGTGGCCATCCTGGTGTCGGGCTTCGTCTCGCTGACCCTGACTCCGATGCTGTGCAGCCGGTTTATTCGCTCGCATCGCAACGAGCGGCGCGGAACGTTCTATGAAGCGGGCGAGCGCGCCTGGGGTTGGTTCCAGGGCCTCTACGACTGGAGCTTGCAGCGCGTGCTGAATCACCGGCTGGCTACCTTGCTCGGCTCTCTCGTCCTGGTGTTCTTAACCGGCTATTTTCTGATTGTCATCCCCAAGGGCTTTCTGCCCAGCGAAGACTCCGGGCGGGTCTTTGGCTTCACCATGGCCCAGCAGGGCATCTCCTTCGATTCCATGAAGCAGCACCAGTGGGCGGTGCAGCAAACGTGCATCAAAGATCCTAACGTTGAAAACGCCATGTCTTTCGCGGGCGTGGGCGGGCCGAGCCCGGGCGGAAATTCGGGTTTTGTGTTTCTGCACCTCAAGCCGCACCCGGAGCGCAAGCTCACCACTGACCAGGTGATCAATCAACTGCGGCCCCAGCTCGCGCAGATTCCCGGCATCCTTACGTTCCTGCAAAACCGGCCTCCCATCGAGATCGGAGGGCAGTTAACCAAAGGCCTATACCAATTCACGCTGGAAAGTCCGGACACCGCGGCGCTGTACCACGATTCGAACGTATTCCTGCGCAAGCTGGCGCAGCTACCCGGGCTTTTGGATGTAAACACGGACCTGCAGATGGCGAACCCGCAGGCCAATGTCGAAATCGATCGCAACAAGGCCGGGACGCTGGGCGTAACACCCTTCCAGATTGAAACGGCTCTGGCCATCGCCTACGGCGACAATCAGATTTCGACCATCTATGCGCCCAACGACGAATACTGGGTCATCGCCGAGCTTCTCCCGCAATATCAGCGGGGGCCGCTCGATCTGTCCGAGTTATACATCCGCTCATCCAACGGCAGCCTCGTACCCCTGAGCGCGGTCGCGCACGTCACCGAGAATCTTGGCCCGCTGGCCGTGAACCACACCGGGCAGCTTCCTTCCGTGACGCTCTCGTTCAACCTGAAACCGGGACTTTCTCTGGGACAGGCGGTGAGCGAGGTGCAGCAGCTTGCGCACCAGGCGCTGCCCGCGAGCATTGCCACCAGCTTTCAGGGCGCGGCGCAGGCGTTCCAATCAAGTCTCAGCAACCTTGGCATCCTGCTCATCGTGACGATTCTGGTGATTTACATCCTGCTGGGGATCCTCTATGAGAGCTTTATCCACCCGATCACGATTCTTTCCGGCCTGCCTTCAGCCGCCGTCGGCGCGCTTGCTTGCCTGATGCTCTTTCGCATGGACCTCGACCTCTACGGCTTCGTAGGCCTCATCATGCTGATTGGCATAGTAAAGAAGAACGCGATCATGATGATCGATTTCGCCCTCGAAGCCGAGCGCAAAGAGGGGAAGACCACGCACGATGCCATCTACCAGGGAGCGGTCATCAGCTTCCGGCCGATCATGATGACCACGGTGGCAGCCTTTGTGGGCACGCTGCCGATCGCGCTTGGGTACGGTGCGGGCGGCGCCTCCCGGCAGCCGCTGGGCGTGGCAGTCGTAGGTGGTCTCGTCATCTCGCAGCTCGTTACCCTCTACATCACACCGGTCTATTACACCTATCTCGACCAGTTTGGGAACTGGCTCGGCGGTCTCTTTGGGCACCGCAGTGAGCAGCCCGAACCTGAGTTGACGCCCGCAGAGGCGCACGAGGCGGTCGTGCGGCGGTAGCGCCGAAGGGAAAAACCGGCGGCGACTGTCATGCTGAGCGAAGCGAAGCATCCCGGTATTTGAAAGGAAAGCAAATACGGGGATTCTTCGTCGGGCGCCGCGGCGACCTCCTCGGAATGACCCGGCCCGAATTCATTTTTACCTTGTGAGGCATTACCCCAAATCCAGATTCAACTGGACTCTCGATCTGCCGAAGATTATATTGTTACCTCGTTGGTAAACACGAAACCGGGGTGAACGCACGTGAAAACCGTACTTGTTGCTGACGATAATCTGACGATCCAGCGGATGGCGATTGAGATCCTCTCCCGAGACGGGATCGAGGTGGTGACCGTCGCGAACGGCATGGCGGCGATCAAAAAGCTCGCCGCGGTAAACCCGTCGGTTGTGCTGGCCGATGCCGATATGCCAGGCAAAGATGGCTACGAGGTCTGCGACTTTTTGAAGAAAAACGCGGAGTTCGCTCACGTGGGCGCCTTGCTGGTTGTGGGTGACGCGGACCCGTACGACGAAGCGCGGGGCGCGAGCGCCCGCGTTGACGGCGTCGTGAAAAAGCCCTTCGATCGCGAAGCCCTCATGGCTCTGGTGCATCACTACCTCGACCGTGCTGAATCACTGCGGCCGCAGTCAACTGTGAGTGCAATCGAAGTGGCGCCGATAATCGAAGTCCCGCTGCCCTCGCCCGAGACTGAAATGCAGCACGCCGCAGCCGGCGTATCCGGTGAGGTTCTTCCGCCCCAGGAGAGCTCAGAGACCGCCCAAGCGAATGCTCATGCTGAAGCGGACAAAGTTGCGCCCGGGAGTGACGCAGTCTTTTTCGAGTCGATCACGCTGCCGGACGACGCCGTTCTGCCCTCTTCGGACCTCCATGCGGCTGACAAAGTCTCCTTTGAGCCGTTTGGAATAGACTCCTGGACGCCCGAACCGGAGGGCCACGCACCGGCTGAACAGCAGGCTCCTGCAGGGGCCTTTTTCGAAGACATGGCCTACCCCGAAAGCGGCCCGGAAAGCGTGATCGAAACGTGCAACGCTGAGGTCACACCGTCGGACAGTTTCTTGGGCGTCAAGGAGCCCGGCTCCGCAGAAGCGCCCGAGCTGGTCGCCTTCGCTCCGATGCTCGCCGATGTGGAACCAACCGTATCCGCCAGCACCCCGCCCGATAGCGTCTCTGAAGTACCGGATTCTGCCGGCGCTGAGCCTCAGACTCAATCTCCCGAATTGCCCGAGGCAATAAAATCCTGCGGTGAGGACACCGTCATTACAGAGCGCGAAGTCCTGCCGCCCGAATCGTCTGAGCTAGCCCAGGCAGAACCAACGATGGATGCAGAACCGGCCGCGCCTCTTGTGCCAGACGCGGCCCTGATTCGCATGATTGTCGCCAAAGTGGTGGCGCGGATGGCGCCGCCCGCGCTCCCACCCGGCGCCGTCCACGATCTTGAGGCGGCGCTCACCGAAGAAGTGCTCGCCGAAATTCGTTCACGCCCGCTGTAGCGGCGGGTTTACCCCGCCACCCTGCATCGCGGCATAAAGCCGCCGTTACACGTTGTTCAGTAACCTGCTAAAACTCACCGCCCGAGTTTGCGACTGATATCCGCGATGATCTGCTTGCCGTGAAAGCGGCCGTTCTCGATGAAGATTTCATTTGTGTTGCGACCGGCGATGATGACTCCCGCCAGGTAAAGCCCGGGCACGTTGGTTTCGAGCGTAGCGGGATTGCACTGGGGCCGCATGGTCGCGGGGTCCAACTGAACACCCGCGTCCTGAATAAAGCTGAAATCGGGATGGTATCCGGTCAAGGCAAATACGAACTCAGCCTCAACGTGGAAATCCTCTCCGCCCGACTGCCGGAGGCACAAATGGTCTGGCGCGATGCGCAGCACCTGGCAGTCGAGGAAGGCGCGGACGGACTTCTCCTTGATCCTGTTTTGCAGATCCGGCTTGATCCAATACTTGATGTGGCGGCTCAACTCGGGGCCGCGGTGAATCAGCGTGACCTCCGCGCCGTGGCGAAAGAGGTCAAGCGTGGCTACCGCGGCGGAGTTGGCCGCGCCGATCACAGCTACTTTGCGCTGAAAGTATGCGTGCGCCTCCGCGTAATAGTGCGAGACGTGCGGCAGGTCTTCGCCGGGAACGTTGAGAAGATTTGGCAGGTCGTAATAGCCGGTGGCGAGGATCACGGACTTTGCCCGCCAGCTTCGCTGCGCCGCCTGCGACCCGCCGGTGGCAAGGTCAAACGCGCCGGCCCGCCGGCGAAGGGAGACGACGCGCTCCTGATATCGAATGGGCAGGCGGTAATGCTGCGCAACGCGCAGGTAATATTCCAGCGCTTCGGCGCGGGAGGGCTTTACGTTCAGGCTGGGAAGCGGCAGTTCGCCGATCTCCAGGCGCTCGCGGCTTGTGAAAAACGTCATGCCCGGCGGATAGTTGAACAGCGAATTGACGAGGCAGCCTTTTTCAATGATCAGGAAATTCAACTCCGCCCGCTGCGCTTCGATCCCGCAGGCAAGGCCGGTAGGCCCCGCTCCTACGATGACGAGATCGAGTAAATGGGTCATTGACCGCTCCTAAGGGGCGTGGCTCCGGCTTCGGTGACGAATCGAGCCATTCATTCCATAATACCCTCCGCCGGAGGCCTTTGGCGGATACGCGCCGGCGAACTCCGGCACTTCGGAACCCTGAGGTGTATGCGACGCGCCTTGCTCCCCGGCGGTTGTGCTATACTGCCCGCGACTATCGGGCGCCGAGGAACGCACACCCGCGCCCGACCTCGGATTATTTCTAAGAGGTTCTTGAAAAACGTGTAGCGGCGGCTTTACGCCGCCATGCAACCATTGAGAATGCTGGAT
>JBOGJW010000015.1:0-3579 GCA_050745245.1 Terriglobia bacterium
GGCACAGGGCAAAAGCATGGGAGGAGCGTTGTAGCCAAGGGTTCATTATGCTTTCTGAAGGGGTAGCGCGACGCTTCCTTGCGGCCGCAAGGCGGAGCTGCTCTACCCGCTCCGCGCGCTCGCCGGAGCTTCGGTTCGCTGCGCAATCCGGGCCCGCACGACAAGCAAAAATTCATACATCGCAAAGCACTCGACAGCGAAGGGCAGGAACCCCAGAAAGCCCGGCGCGGGCATTTCGAAGATCTTCCATCGCTGGAGGATCGGGAAAATATACACCCACCGCGCGGCGGCCCAGTAATTCCAGAACTCCCAAAGAAACCCGCAGATGAGCCCCGCAAGCAGCAGGCTCTTCAGCGTCGTCGCGTCGCCATGCTCCCATTCCCGCAGCAAGGAGCGGCCTCCCAGCGCGTCATTGATGGGTTCAAGCAGGAGGGCGAAGCCGATCCACACGATTCCAAAAAGATAGCTCCCGGTGCGCGGGGGAAGAGCAGGCGGAACGATGAGGCACAGCGCACCTGCGATCACCAGCGCGATTTTCACGCCGCGGCTTACCGGTCCGCGCGGCTTATGCCGGGAACGAAAAAAGCCGAGTGCGTCCACCAACTCGGCGGTCTCAAAGATGGCGGGCCAAATGGTGGCGAATGACCAGATGCAGCCGGTAGCCTGCGCGAGCAGGCTAGGCGGCATACCGGCATAGGCCCAGTTATTGAGGCGAAGGTTGTAACCCTCGAAGATCAGCCACAGTGGAACCGACCAGGCGGCCAATGCGAAAAATCCGCCGGCGTCCCGGCGGACGAGTGAGGACCCTTTAAGACTAAACACCAGCGAATCGGCAAGAACCAGGTAGCCGGTCCAAACCAGCGGAGTGAAGTAGATCGTCACCCACCGCACCCGCAGTCCGAGCAAAGCCTCTGCTGCGAGAATTATGCCCGCGCCCGCCCAGCCGGACCACGGAAACGGCCTCAGGCGCTTCGAGCCCGCGTACCGCAAGGCCAGAAGAACGACGAGGCCCGCCAGAATAGCGATACCGATTGCGGGATGTTTGTTTCCCATTCTCTGGCCGGATCAGTTTTCAGCATAGCCGGAGGCGCGGCGGGAAGGCAATCAGGCGGACGCATACCGAATCTGGCGGCGACTTTACCCCGTTAGCCCCGGTCCTTGATCTTTGGGCCCCGGCCGTGAATAATCACGGAGGGCTGCGGAGCAGAAGGTCCGCTGAAATTCCCGGGGCGCGAGAACTCACGGTGAAAGCCACTTTGGAAGGGATCAATCGAATGCAAGCAGAGGGGGTGACCGGCCAATATGCGATCGGCGGCGCCGTGGGAGCCACTTTCTACCTCGAGCCCTCAGCGACCTTGGACATTGATATTTTTATCGCACTCAAACCCCCTCCCGGCAGTGCGCTCGTCACACTCGCCCCGCTTTTCGATTACCTCACGTCCCGCGGCTACCGGACCGAACACGAGCACGTCATCATTGAAGGATGGCCGGCACAGTTCCTCCGGGCTGGCGATGCTCTCACTGAAGAAGCGCTGCGGGAGGCGGTCGAAACAGACGTGGAAGGCGTACCAGTGCGGGTTATCAGCGCCGAGCACTTGACTGCGATCGCGCTAAAGGCCGGCCGCCCAAAAGACTTCGCCCGAATCCTCCAATTCATCGAGAGCGGAGTTTTGAATTCGGTGAAGCTGGATGCAATTCTTCGGCAACACGGGCTTGTGAAGAAATGGGAAGAGTTTGGCGTCAGATTCCTTCGAGGCGGTCTATGAACGAATGGATGCGCCGATTGTTGGACGGCAAGCGCGCCCGGCGCCAGCAGCTTCGCGGGCTTTCGTTTTCCGAAAAAGTTAAACTTCTGGAGAAACTGCGCGAGCGGAGCCTCGCTATCGCCCGCAACCCGCTTCGCCGTTCGAGCGGCCAGCCCACTCACTCAGCCTGATTCTCGCCAAGCACCGGTGGGCTAGTTTCGAGATTCTCCAGCATGTCATCGAATAACCCCTGCTCGCCCACTGGCGGCAGAGGCCATCCAGACATTCCCTCTTGTATAATTGGCGTTCGCAAACGCGACGTCTGGTCTCGCCGGCGAAATAATCCTATGAGAGTCAACGCATACCTGGTGAAAAGCACGGTTGTGGCCGCGCTGGGCGGGTTGCTGTTCGGCTTTGACACGGCGGTGATTGCCGGAACTACGCAGGGCCTTACGCACCAGTACCACCTCTCGCCGGCGACGCTGGGCATCACCGTTTCTGGCGCGCTGTGGGGGACGATTCTCGGGGCGATGCTGGCCGGAATTCCCGGCGACCGCTACGGCCGCCGCGACAGCCTGCGGCTGATGGCGGTTTTGTACCTGATCTCGGCGCTGGGCTGTGCCTTCGCGTGGGGATGGAGCGCCCTTGTGGTGTTCCGGTTCGTAGGCGGGCTGGGAATCGGCGGGTCGTCCGTGCTGGGCCCAATGTACATTGCGGAAGTGTCGCCCCCCGCGTGGCGCGGGCGGCTGGTGATGTTCTTTCAGTTCAACATCGTCTTTGGCATCCTGCTGGCATACTTTTCAAACTACGTCATCAGCTTGCAGGGCTTTGGCGATCTCTCATGGCGCTGGATGCTGGGTGTTGCGGCGATCCCGGCGGCCGTCTTCTTTGCGACGCTCTTCGCGATTCCGCGCAGCCCGCGCTGGCTGATGAAGGAAGGGCGCGCGAACGAAGCACGGCGGGTGCTGCGCATGACGGGTGAGCCCGACGTGGAAGCAGAGATCGAGAGCATCGCCGAATCCATCCGCTCCGCGCGCGGGCAGGACGCGCTGTTCCGGCGGAAGTACCGTTTCCCGATCTTTCTGGCGGTCACCATCGCCATGTTCAATCAGCTCTCGGGGATTAATGCGATCCTGTATTACCTGAATGATATTTTTGCGCGCGCTGGCTTCAGCCAGGTCTCCGGGGACCTTCAGGCGGTAGCGGTGGGCGCAACCAACCTGGTTTTCACGATCATCGCCATGGCGCTGATCGACCGCGTGGGGCGAAAAGCCCTGCTGCTGATCGGCTCCGTTGGCACGGCCGCGTCCCTCGCGGGCGTGTCCGTGGTCTTCTTTACCGGGCGGCACGATAACCTCCTCGTATGGTTCCTGATGGCCTATATCGCGTTCTTTGGCTCCTCCCAGGGCGCCGTGATCTGGGTCTACATCAGCGAGGTGTTTCCCAACAGCGTGCGGGCGAAGGGCCAGAGCCTGGGTTGCTTCTCGCACTGGTTTATGAATGCGCTCATCTCGGGAATTTTCCCGCTGATGGCCGCCGCCTCCGGCGCCTATCCGTTTATGTTCTTCGGCGCCATGATGGTGGCCCAGTTCTTCGTCGTGCTGTTCATCTATCCGGAAACGAAGGGAATTTCGCTGGAGATGATGCAGAAGAAGCTGGGCATCGCATGAGGCGGGCGGGAGCGCGGGGTTCTGGCGCGGAGCGGCGGCGCCTTCTCCTATTTCTCGCTCAGCTCTTCGCTCGAAAAATCCTTCGTCCGCTCCTCCTCGATGTGTGAGTCGGCGCCGCCGGATGTCTGTTCTCGCCCGGAGATTGCTTTCCGCAGATCCTTCTC
>JBOGJW010000016.1:0-3844 GCA_050745245.1 Terriglobia bacterium
ACCTGAAGCTGCTCTTGGCCGAGGCCAGTATCAAGGCAGAAGAGCCGGTTGAGGCCCTGGCGGTGCTGAAGAGCGTTCCCGCTAAAGCAGGACCTCCGGGCCAAGTGGACTTCCTCCGTGGGAACGCGCTGATGCTGGAAGGCAAGCTTGACGAGGCGGCGCAAAGCCTCTCGTCGGCCATTTCGGCGCAACCTCGTAATGTGACTTACCTTTCCACATACGCCGAACTGGAAACGTCGCAGAAGAATTATGCGGGCGCCCTTTCAACGCTCGCGCGGACCGCGCGCCTTCAGCCGCGCGATCCGGAATTCCCTTACCAGATGGCGCTCGTGTACGTCTTCATGCATCGCTATGCCGAGGCCGAAGAATCGTGCCGGGCAGCCGCAAGGATCGCGCCGGATTATAGCCAGGCGTACTACCTTCTCGGCGCTATCGAGTTTGACCGTGGCGCGGCTGCGGATGCCGCGGCTGCTTTCCGCCGCGCCGAGGCGCTGAAACCCTCCTCGGCTTTGTGCCATGCAGCGCTGGGAGCCGCGCTGTTCCGCGCTGGAGAGCTTGTCGAGAGCGAGAAAGAGCTGAATCGTGCCCTCGATCTCGATCCGAAAACCACCTCGGCCTACTATTGGCGGGCGGAGGTTTTGGCGCACCGCGGCGCCAATGAGAAAGCGATTGCTGATCTCGAGACGTTTGTCGCTCTCGATCCGCAGTATCCCCCGGCTTACGAATCGCTTGCGCAGCTTTATGCGTCCGAAGGCCAAGAGGCGAAGGCCGCTGCGGCGAGGGCGAAATTTGCCGCGCTAAAGGAGAAGTCGCCCGAGCAGGTGCCGTTTTTCCTCGCGCAATTAGGTCTTGCACGATTCCGCCAGACGCGGACGGCGGCCCAATAGAGAGGAACGAGAGATGCTGGCCTCATACTCTTCCGATGTGATCTTGATCTGCTGGATCGCATTCCTCATTATCTGGCTAATTGCTGCTCTGAAGCGCAAGCCGGTGCAGGAGCGGGAAGGCAGATTCGCAAGCGTGTCGAAGCGGGTCGTGACGGCCATCGGCGCGGTGCTCATCTTTGGCTGGTATTTCGGAATGCATGGCCTGAGCGCTCGATTTGTCCCCAGATCAGCCTCGCTTATCCTCGCGGGCGCAATTCTTACCATTGTCGGGATTGCGATGGCGTTCTGGGCGCGATATCACCTGGGACAGAACTGGGGCGCGGTCCCGGCCATACGGGTTGGGCATAAGCTGGTTCGCACCGGGCCTTACGCCTTTCTGCGCCATCCGATATACGTGGGCATCGGCATAGCGATTGCGGGCACGGCGCTGGCAAGGGGTGAGTGGGGCGCGTTGATCGGCGCGCTGATTATTATCGCGGTATTTCGAATCAGGGCGCGGGTGGAAAGCGATCTGCTGGCGCGCCACTTCGGCGAAGAGGCGAACCGGCGATGAATCCTGCCTTCCGTTTCGGTGATGGGAACATCGCCGCTACAGCTTACCCGAGCCATCGCTGATTCCTTCGCCTTCCAGTTCTTCCTCCGATTGCGGACTTCCAATCCATGCCCCGAAGCCTTCTGCGCGGGTTTTCCCGGCGTCTGGCGAATCAGCCGAATGGTCCCGTAGGTTGTGGTGAGCCGGATGAGCGGGCCGCCATCTCCCATCGACCCTTTAATTGACGGTACGTCGCCCTGCTGCCGGATTGCGAGGCCGGGCGCCTTGAATTCGGAGCTTACTTCACCATGCCGCGAGCTGGCATCGAGAGCGAATTGCGCCTGCGGAGGCAGCGCCAGCAGAATGTCGCCGTTGGCCAGCGCAACCTCAATGAGGTCGGTAGGAGGAACGGAGGCGGACAAGCTGACGTTGGCGTCCTTATCGCTTACATTCACGCTGCCCGTAAACTGCGCGACGGTGATGTTCTTCTGACGTGTTTCAATTCTAAGCGGACCGGCCAGCCCCGTGACCGTAATTGAACCGCGGTCGAAATCGAGCTGGCCCTCGAGCTTCGCCAGCTCAAGCCTGGTGCGGCGCGCTCTGATCTCGACACCCCGCTGAATAGCGCTCAAATGGATCGCCTCGGAAAAGCCATCCACGCTGAGCCTGCCGGAGACAGCCGATACCTGGAGAGCGGCTCCGTGGCCCGTCACTGACACGTCGCCTTGGATGTCGCGCACGTCCGCTGATCCGCCGGCGGTCTGAATTCCGATGTTGCCTCGAATTCCGCTCACATGAGCGTCCCCCGAGCGAACGCTGATCTTTTGATCTCCTGAGAACTCGCTGAGCGACACCGCGCCGTGAGCGGCCGAAATCTGTGCCGAAGTTCCCGCCGGTGCTCGCAAGCTCCAGTCCAGGCGCACGCTGCCGCGATATTGATTTGGCTCGTCCGCACCGGTGCGAAGGACGTAGCGTCCACCCTGGTCGAGGAGCTGAATCTGCAACTGCTGATCGACTTTTTTAGCTTCCGCTTCGTTCGCGGCCCGTATTGTCTCCTGTACGGCGCCTTCGAGGTTTGTGACGTTTGCGCCTTGCAGAGTCACGTCTCCCCTCGGGTTAACTACTGCGAGCGTCGCCCCGGAGGGCAGCGCTTCTGAAACGCTTCGGGTGAAGGTGTATGAGTGCAGGAATGGGTTATCCCACGCGTCGGGGCCGAGGTGGACCCCCCATTCACTTCGCCACGTGTTCCAAGGCGCGCGAACCAGGCGGGAGAAGATTGAGCCGAGGATCAGGAAGAGAAGCAGAAGCAGGACGTCCGCGCCGGAAAAGCGTCCCGGGCCCGCAACCTCGGGATGGCGCCGCGCCTGCACATCGTCGTAGAGCCTTACGAGCCCCCACAGGATAATCAGAACAGGCCAGTAGGTGGCAAGCAGTTGCCAGGGGCGGACGGCCACGTTGAAGTTGGTGAGCAGGAAGCCAACGCCGATCAGGATAAGGATCAGCGCCCAGATGAGCGAGCCCCTGCGCGAGCGATACGGACTCATTGTTCTCCTCTGATAGGTTGCTGAAAAACGTATAGCGGCGGCTTTATGCCGCCATTCGGCCATTGAGAATACTGGGTAGTGGCGATATAAAATCGCCGCTACGCCGATTGAGCAGGTTTTTCAGCAACCTACCAAACCTTCGGGCCGCGTGGCGGCCGGGGCGGAGCAGCCCGGCGCGCGACCAGCAGAACTCCAAGCGCGATAAGGATCACCGGCCAGGTGCGCGAGACCCCCCAGCCGGGAGCATACTGGTTCAGCAGAAAGAGCACGCCGAGCACGATCAGCATTACCGGGAAAACCATATTGTTTATCAGGTCGCGACGGCTTCGGAGCCTTTCGCCGTCTTGGCTTTCTCAAGCTCGATTTTTGACTTTTCAATCTCGAGCTCCTTCAGCCTCCGTTCGTGCTCCATCTCGCGAAGCCGGAGCTCGTGGTGAGCCTGGAGCTCGCGCTCGCGCGTCTTGCTGATGGAACCAATCGCCACAATCGCGACTATCATGGCAAAGAGCGCGATGGGAACAAATACGCCTAAACTGTAGTGCCACATTATTTCTCCTCCTGAAAACGGAAATTGCGCTAAAGCGCCCCGGGACCCGGGCCCGAGTCACTCTTAGCGCGGGAATTCGGTGTCTCCGGCGTCCTGCCTGCCATCCTTCGCTGAATCAGGACCACGCCCACCACAATGAGCAACACGGGCCAGAACCTGCCCAAGTCCCTGAACAGGTGAATTCCGAAATTATCGAGGAGGA
Source organism: Terriglobia bacterium (assembly GCA_050745245.1). GTDB lineage: Bacteria > Acidobacteriota > Terriglobia > UBA7540 > UBA7540 > RH2-MAG17b. Next base: position 3,713 of record JBOGJW010000016.1, read on the forward strand.
ATAACGCCCCCAGGGCGATCAGGACAATGGCGCTGACCGGCGCGTCCATCCGCAGCGAATGGACGCCCAGCCCCTCCTCCACCGGCTGGCCTAATTGCTTCCGCCGCGCCGTCTGGTAGGAGTCGATGACCA
>JBOGJW010000017.1:0-14340 GCA_050745245.1 Terriglobia bacterium
CCGCCGAGGCGCTGAAGCGCTTTGAAGGTCCCGCCGAGGCCGTGCATCAAATCTTCCTCGCCAACTCCGAGGGTGTGCTCATCGGAAACGTGCCCCTGGCGCGGCTGCTCCTGGCAGGCCCCGGAACGCCGCTCAGGGAGCTTTCCACCGATCCCGTGATCTCCGTCAAAGCTCACGACGACACCCGCGAGGTCATCGACCTTTTTCATAAATATAATCTGGTGGCGCTGCCGGTTGTGGACGATTCCGGCTGCCTTCTGGGCGTCGTTACGGCGGATGACGTTCTCGAACTTGCGGTGAAGCGGCGATAAGGGGCGCGCGCTGAGCCTCGGCGGTAGCGGCGCTGAAAAACGTGTAGCCGCGGCTTGTTGCCGCCATGCGGCTGCTGAGAATACTGGACTGATGGCGATATAAAATCGCCCCTACGCCATTTGAATAGGGTTTTTCAGCAACCTGCGAGCGGCGCTGTTTCGGCGCCAGAAGTCGCCGGCGGGGACACCGGCGCTACAAAGGCCGCGGCGAGCCGCTGTGCACCCCGGCGCCGGAGAAACGCCTCTTGACCAAGCGCAAGCGCTTTGCCAGCCTCCGCACAAACCTCCTCATCTTCCTGGCCGTCGCCGGGCCCGGCATCATTACGGCTAATGTCGATAACGACGCCGGCGGCATCCTCACCTACTCGCAAGCGGGCGCTTCCTTCGGCTACACGCTCCTCTGGACGCTCGTCCCGATCACGATCGCGCTGATTGTGGTGCAGGAGATGGTGGCGCGCATGGGCGTGGTTTCCGGCAAGGGCCTAGCCGACCTCATCCGCGAAGAATACGGCTTCCGGACCACCTTCCTGTTGATGCTCATGCTGCTGGCGGCGGACCTTGGCAATACGATTTCCGAATTTGCGGGCCTGGCCTCGGGAATGTCGGTGCTCGGGGTCAGCCGCTACATCGTTGTGCCGCTGGGTGCGTTCCTGGTGTGGCTGCTGGTAGTGAAGGGAACGTATCCGCTGGTGGAGAAGGTGTTCCTTTTAGCTTGCCTTTTCTACTTCGCCTACCCAATCTCCTGCTTCCTTGCGCACCCCCAGTGGGCGCAGGCGGCGCACGACACGCTGGTCCCCGTGTTCCATTTCAACACCACGTACGTCTACATGCTCCTCGGACTGGTGGGCACCACGATTGCGCCCTGGATGCAGTTCTACCTGCAATCCGCGATGGTCGAAAAAGGCGTTGAGGTGAAGCACTACCGGCAGTCGCGCTGGGACGTGATCGTCGGCTGCCTGATGACGGACATCACCGCCTTTTTCATTATCGCCGCCTGCGCCGCCACCATCTACGCTACCGGACATCGTGAGATCAGCGACGCCGGCCAGGCCGCGCTGGCTCTTCGCCCCCTTGCCGGCCGCGCCGCCGAGGCCCTGTTCGCCTTCGGCCTTTGCAACGCTTCGCTCTTCTCGGCGTGTATCCTTCCCCTGGCCACGGCGTACTATGTCTGCGAGGGCCTGGGTTTCGAGGCCGGCATCAATAAGCGGCCGCGCGAGGCGCCCGTCTTCTATTCGCTCTACACGGGCCTGATTCTGTTCGGAGCGCTGGCCGTCATCGTGCTCAGCCAGTCGAAGCAGATTCCGGTGATCCTGCTCTCGCAGGTGATCAATGGTATTCTGCTTCCGTTTGTTCTGATCTTTATGCTACGCCTCGTAAACCGAAAGGATCTGATGGGCGACTACCGCAACTCGCGCCTGTTCAACGCCATCGCCTGGACCACCTGTGTGGTGATGATTGCTCTTACCGCGGTCTGGATCATTACCTCGTTTGTGCCAGTGCACGGAATATGATGCGACTACAGTAACACCTGTGGATCGTGTCATTCTGATCTCGCAGAGCGGGAGAAGAATCCCGGTATTTGTTAAATGGCCGGCCGGTAGCCACGGTCAATCGCTGTGGGATTGACGGTTGGCCCTCAAGGGGTAGCGCAGCGCGGCAGAGCCGCAACCAAACACCATCTTCTGTCATTCCGGCGAAAGCGGGAATCCACTTAATTAATGGACGCCCGCTTTCGCGGGGCTGACATCGACATAGGCATCCAAATGTTTGCTAAAAAAACAAGAAATTACGACCTTGCAATGCAGTCGCTCCACTATTGAGGTTTGCGGTTTTTCGCCGGTGAAAAAGCCGGCGGCCCGAAAGGCGCAGGTTCGCGCTACCCTGCTCAAAGGCGCATGGCGGCATAAAGCCGCCGCGACACGTTTTTCAGCAACCTGTTTCGAGGAGCAACGATGAAAAGAAGAGACCTCGTTAAGCTCTGCGCTGGCGGCATGGCGGCGCTCGCGCTTTCAAAAACGAATGCCGTCGTGAGCGCGCCTGAGCCGCGCGGTAAAGCGCAGTCGTCGCGCTTCGGCGGCATCCAAATCGGCTGTATGACTTGGAGCTTTCGCGGGCAGCCGATTTCGGAGGCGCTGCGCAACATCGTCAACATCGGGTTTTCCAACGTGGAGCTATGGAGCGGGCACCTCGACCCTTTCAAGGCCAGCGATCATGAGATCAGCGCGTGGAGAAGGCGCTTCGCGGACGCGGGCGTGAAGATTACGTCGTATTTCGTGACCTTCGACGAAAAGGCCAGCGATGCGCAGATTGCCCGGAATTTCCAGGCCGGACGGCTGCTGGGAGTCTCCGTGCTGAGCTCGAACGTGGCCAAATCGCTGCTGCCGCGGGTGGACCGCGCCGGCGAGGAGTTCAGAATGTATGTTGGACTTCACAACGAAGTGTACGGGCGCCCCGAGCCCAACCAAATTCAGTTTCCGTCCGATTATGCCGAGGTCTTCAGAAAATATCCACGCTGGATCGGCGCCACGCTCGACGTGGGCCATCTCTACGCCGCAGGCTACAGCCCGGTTCGATTCATTCGAGAATACCAGAAGCGGATCGTCAGCATTCATCTCAAGGATGAGAATCGCGTTCTCCCCAACTACACGGATTTTCCGTTTGGCAAAGGGCCCACGCCGCTGGTTGCGATTCTGCATACACTACAGCAGATTCACTTCAGATACCCCGCCAATATCGAGTGGGGCGTGAAGAATGTGAACCCGGTAAAAGGCGTCGCCGACGCGCTGGCGTACGCGAAGCGCGCACTCACGGCTTGAGAATGTCGTCGACAGTAGCGGCGATGTCCTCATCGCCGGAAACGTTAAGCAGAGCGCAGAGCCTCGAGGATCGCTTGCATAAGCGCCTCCAGGAGACAGACCAGGATGCAATTCTGAGTGTACGATCCCCGATTTGGGTTCGGAATGGCGAAAAGGTCTTTTGACGTTTGCGTGATCGGTTCAGGCGCCGCCGGCGGCACCATGGCCAAAGAACTCTGCGAAGGCGGCGCCAAGGTCATCCTGCTGGAGGGCGGCCCCGCTGTCTCCCCTTCCCAATATCTCTCCCATAAATGGCCCTATGAGCTCCCCTACCGGGGATTGCGCCGCGAGAAGCAGGCGCCGTTCTATCCTGCGGGCATGCATCGCTCCATCCGCTATCAGAACTGCGATCAAATTAGCCTGGACCGCATCCGGGTGCTCGGCGGGCGCACGCTGCACTGGAACGCCGTCGCGCTGCGCTACGCTCCGCGGGATTTTCGGGAGTGGTCGCTCGAGGGAGTTGAAGAAGACTGGCCGATCAGCTACGCAGAGCTCGCGCCGCATTACGAACGGATCGAGCAGATCATCGGTGTCTGCGGCGCCGACGATGGTCTTGAAATCCTGCCTGCAGGAAAGCATTATTTGCCGCCCCTGCCCTGGCGCTGCAGTGAACGCATTCTTGCCCGCGCCACCCGGCGCATGGGCTTCCCTGTGATTTCGGTGCGTAAAGCCGCGCTCACCGTCCCTTACGATAATCGCCCACCCTGCCACTATTGCGGGCACTGCATGGACGGCTGCGACGTTTCTTCGATTTTCACCACGCCTGATTGCATGCTGCCGAAAGCTCGGGCCACGGGCAATCTCACGCTTCGAACGAATGCGCTCGCGCGGGAGATTCTTGTGGATGGCGAAGGGCTGGCCCGCGGCGTGTCTTTCATTGATACGGCGACTCGGAAAGAGGAGGAAGTCCGCGCCCGGATCGTGGTCGTCTGCTGCGCCGCGGCGGAATCCCCGCGCCTCCTGCTGAACTCGCTCTCCCCGCGCTACCCAAACGGGCTTGCTAATTCAAATGGCGTGGTCGGCCGCTACTTGAACGGCCACATTCAGGACCAAGTCTACGTCTACCTGGATGAGCTTGCGGGCGGCCCGCCCGTGAACCAGGATGGCGCCACCGACCACGTCTACGTTCCCCGCTACAATCAGCTCCTGGGCCGCCGGGATTACGCCGGAGGTTGGGGCTTGCAGGTTAACTACGGGTCCTACATGTTTCCTTTTCAGGCCCAAAGCCTCCCCGGCTATGGCGCGGGGTTCAAAGAGCGGGTGCGAAAAATGCAGCCAGGAGTGCTGATGTTCGGGAGCTGGGGAAAATCAATGGCGCGGCCTGAGAATTACATCACGGTTGACCCGCATCAGACCGATCAGTATGGCATTCCGGTGCCGGTGGTGCATTTCCGGTTCGGAGAAAATGACCGGGCGCTCTGGCGCGCCGCCATCGAGAGCAAGCTCGAGATTTGCTCGCACCTGAAGGGCCCGGCGTTTCCCGACTACGGCAGCGCGCCGAGAGGCTTCGCCAGCCACGAAATGGGAACGGTGCGCATGGGTAAAAATCCAAAAACGTCGGTGCTCAACGCCTTCTGCCAGTCGCACGAGGTGAAGAACCTGTTTGTTACCGACGGCAGTTGCTTCACCACCTCGAGCGAGAAGAACCCGACGCTCACGATCATGGCGCTCTCCCTGCGCGCCGCGGATTACATTAAAGAGCAGCGCCGGCGGGGCGAGCTATGAGTCGGGAGTGTGGAGTCCGGAGTTCGAATCCTGCGGACAGACTCTTGACTCTGGACAGCGGATGACCCCAGACTCCGGACTCCGCACCCTGAACCCCGGACTGAGTGACTCTCCATGAAACGACGGACGGCAATTAAAATTGTGGCGCTAAGCAGCCTGGCGCCCGGGCTCAAGGCGCTGGATGCGGATGCGGCCTGGTCCGCGAGCGACTATACGCTGCGTTTCTTTACCCCGGAGGAAAACCACCTCCTCGACGAGTTGATGGAAATGATCATCCCGGCTGACGGGCATTCTCCCGGCGCTCATGCGGCGCAAGTGAGCCTGTTCGCGGACATGATGGTTGCAACCAGTAACGAGAAAACGAAGGCGCAGTGGCGCCGCGGTCTTAGCCTGATGCGCCAAGAGGCGGGACGATCCTCTCTGGCTGACGCTTTGGCAAAATCCTCGGCTCACGAAGCCCAGCCGCAAACCGAGCTCGAGCGCTTTTTCGTCGTGCTGAAGCGCATGAGCGTGGACGGCTATTACACTTCCGCCATCGGCATTCACCAGGATTTGCAATACCAGGGCAATACGTATCTTGCGGCTTTCCCCGGATGCACAAACCCGGCGTTGAAGCAGGACTGAAATGAAATTCGGCGTAAACACGCTTGTATGGACGATGCAGGTGACGGAGGCTCAGAAACCTCTGTTCGCCCGCATCCGGGAATGGGGCTTCGATGGAGTTGAGCTTTTTCTTATGCCGGACGAGCCCGCGCGTATTGCGCCCGTAAGGCAGATGCTCGATAGTCTTGGCCTCGGCCGGACCACCTGTACCGTGCTGCCGCCCAGCGCCCACCTGGTGAGTCCCGACGCGGACATTCGCGCGCGAGGCGTTGAGTCCCTCAAGCGATGCATCGAGAGAACCGCTGAACTGGGCGCCGAGCTCATGTGCGGGCCTCTTTACGCCGGCCTTGGCGTGATGACGGGCAGGCGGCGCAGCGCGGACGAATGGCAGCGCGCGGTTGATGGCCTCCGCGTTGCCGCGCAGCGCGGCCAGGAGCTTGGGGTCATTTTATGCCTCGAGCCTCTCAACCGATTCGAGACATACTTCTTGAATACGCTCGAGGACGCGGCGAAGCTCATCCGGGATATAAACATGCCCAACCTGCTCATCCACTTCGATACATTCCACGCCAACATCGAAGAGCGGCATCCGGCAGATGCGCTGCGGGCCGTCGCGAACGACCTCGGACACGTTCACATCTCTGAGAACGACCGCGGCATCCCCGGCTCGGGACATGTCGATTGGGAGGCTGTAGTAACTGCTCTCAACGATACTGGCTATGATGGCTGGATGACTATCGAGTCGTTTGCTCATCCCGATCCTGGGCTCGCCGCCGCCGCCATCTGGCGCGACTTGGCGCCTTCCGGGGACGCGCTCGCGCAGCGCGGTCTCGCCTTTATCAAGGGCGTGTGCAAGAAAATGGCGTCGGGTGATTAGCACGATCAAAATTCGAATATCATGCTGACGCCGCGAGGGGCCTTCCGGCTGCAGCCAAACACGATTTTAAATTATTCCCGCGAAAGCGGGAATCCATTCATGGCGCCCCTTCTTTCGCGGGCGTGGCGCGCGGGATCTCAGGGCGAGCTCCGCGAAGAAACCCGGCGCAGCGAAGCTCTGCTGTCGAGGTGCTTTGAGCGCAGGAAATCCCCCACGACCTCGGCAGCATCCTTGTGTTCGCTCACGACCTCGAAATTCATGCGCCGCATCTCGCCATCGGAGACTTTCCCCGCTAGCGCGCCCACGACGCTTCTTAGCTCGGGAAATCGCCGCAACGTCTGCTCGCGAAAAATCGGCACGGCCTGGTAAGGTGGGAAATAGCGCCGGTCGTCCTGCAGCACGGCGAGGTGGAACTCTTCGATCTGCCCATCCGTGGTGTTGCCGGCGATCAAGTCCACCTGCCGGCTGATGAGCGCGCGATAAAGCAGGCCCAGGTCCATGATTTTGGGCGGGCCGGCGAACTTGAGCCCATAGGCGCGCACCAGGCCCGCGTAGCCGTCGGGACGATCCATAAACTCATAGCCAAAGCCCGCGCGCCAATGCGGCGTGTAGCGTGCAGCCTCGGAAATCGTGTGCACGCCGAGGCGGCGAGCGTCGTCGCCCCGAATCACGAGCGCAAAACTGTTGTTGAAGCCGAGCGGTGGCAGCACCGCAAGATGGTATCGTGCGGCATAGCCCTTTTTGACACGCTGGTACACGGACTGCGCATCGCCGGACGGACGCTCCTTGAGCACGGCGGCGAGCGCCGTCCCCGTGTACTCGACGTAGCCGTCGATCCGTCCGGCGAGCAGAGACTGCTGGCAGATGTAGGTCCCGCCAAGATAAAACCGCCGCTCTACTCGCAGCGGCGTTGTATCCGCAATGCGCTGCGCCAGCATTTCGCCGAGCACCACCTGCTCGGTGAAATTCTTCGAGCCGATCACGATGGTGTTGGCGGGGCGCACCGAGCACGCGGCGAGCAGAAGAGAGGCGCTGAGGGCGGCGTACTTCATCGGGCAGGATAGCTGAGGCGGCGTTCGAGCGCTCCGAGTGCGACATCGGCGACGAGCGCCATGATCGCGGCGGGTATCGCTCCGGCGAGAATCACGCGGTTATCAACCATGGCAAGCCCGCGAAAGATGAACTCGCCCAATCCACCCGAGCCCACCGCCGCGGCGATGGTGGCGATGCCGACCGTGAGCACCGTCGCCACGCGAATGCCGGCCAGAATCACGCTCGACGCGAGCGGCAGCTCGACCTTCAGCAGCATCTGCGCGCCCGTCATGCCCATGCCGCGCGCTGCTTCGCGGACCGCCGGATCAACGCCCACGATTCCCGTGTAGGTGTTGCGGATAATCGGAAGCAGCGCATAAAGCGCCAGCGCCGTGATCGCCAAACGGTCGGCGCGCGCGCCGAACCACGGCGCGGGAAGCAGAAATCCGAATAGCGCGAGGCTTGGAATCGTCTCGACAACATTCGCGCCGCCCAGGATGAGCTTGTTCAGCCCGGGCCGCCTGGAAAGCAGGATGCCGAGAGGCACGCCGGCGGCGATTGCCAGCAGCATCGAAATGCCGACCAGCCAGAGGTGCTGCAACGTCAGCTCCAGGATTTCGCCGTGGTGAATGGCAAAGTACTCAATCAGGCTCATCGTGCATCCCCTTCCTCAGGACCTCATCACCGGCCTCGAACGCCTCAATGTAGCGCCGCGCGGCGGGGTCGGGGGAATTCAGGAATTCCCGCCGGGAGTAAACGCCCGCGAGTCTGCCTTGCTCCACCAGCGCGGTTCGCGTGGAGAGCAGCAGGGCTTCGCGCAGATCATGCGTCACCAGGACAATGGTTTTGCGGACGCGCCTCGTCAGTTCGAGGAACTCGTGCTGGATTTCGCCGCGGGTGAGCGGATCGAGCGCGCCGAAGGGCTCGTCCATCAAAAGGAGCGGCGGGTCGCCGGCGAGCGCGCGCGCCACGCCGACGCGCTGGCGCTGGCCGCCGGAGAGCTGGTGCGGATAGCGGCGCCGGAATTCATCCGGTTCGAGGCCTACCAGCGCAAGAACTTCGTCCACGCGCTCCGCGATGCGTTTCTTGCTCCAGCGCTCGAGGCCAGGAACCAGCGCGACGTTGCGCTCGACTTCATAATGCGGAAAGAGTCCCGTCTCCTGGATGACGTAGCCGATGTGGCGCCGCAGCCGGATCGGATCCCAAGCAGAGGTCGCGCGATTTTCAACCAGCACATCACCGCCGCTCGGCAGCAGCAGCGCGTTGATCAGCTTCAGCAGCGTCGTTTTCCCCGACCCGCTTCGGCCGAGCAGCGCCATCGTTTCGCCGCTCTGGATCGCCAGACTGAAATCCGCAATGACCCTTCTGCCGTCCCTGTTGAACTGCACGTCGCGGAATTCGACGGCGGCTTCGCCAGGCGCGGATTGCATCACGCGTTCATTCCGCAACTAAAAGGCTCTCCGCGAAAGGCCATTCACCATCGATCCACTGTTCCGCGCAGCGAAAACCTGAGTTTTCAGCGAGAGCGCGGACCTCTTCAGTGGAATACTTATGGCTGTTCTCGGTCAGGATCATCTCGTCTTGCGCAAAGTCAACGGAAGGCCCTGTTTTTCCGATCGCAACCTTTTGGTCGCAGCGAGACCGGAGGTAGATTTCAATGCTCTGCGTCTCTTCGTTGAACTGCGCGTGATGTTCGAAGAGCCCCAGGTTGAAGGCGCCGCCCAGCTCGCGGTTGATGCGCGCCAGCAGGTTCAGGTTGAACGCCGCCGTGACGCCAATCGGGTCATTGTAGGCGGGGAGCAGGCACTCTTCTGATCTCTGAAGATCGGTCCCCAAAAGCAGCGCGTCGCGAGCGCGCATCTCCCCGCGCACCCTGCGGAGAAAGTTAAGGCTTTCCGCCTGAGCAAAGTTCCCGATGGTGCTGCCGAGAAAAAGAACGAGCAGGCTGTGGCCCGCCGGCCGGAGCGCGACGACCTCGGCCAGTCCGACAAGGTACTCGCGCTCGAGCGGAATCACCGTCACAGAATCGAGATCGCTCAGCTCTCTCTCGCAAGTCGCAAGGGCGAAGGGCGAAATCTCAATCGGGTAGTAAACCGTTTGCTGGCGAGCCGCAAGAGCCTCAAGAACCCAGCGCGTCTTCCTGCCCGTTCCGCTGCCCATCTCGGCGACAAAGGCGGGGGCGGCGATCCGCCGTGCAACGGCTCCGGCGTGCCGGCGCAGGAGCCGCTCATCGGCACGCGTTAAGCCGTATTCGGGAAGCACGCTGATGGCTTCGAAGAGCGCCGAGCCGATCTCGTCATAAAAATATTTCGAGGGCAGCGCTTTTTCGCCTGGCCCGGAGAGGCCGGCGCGCACGTCGGCTGCGAACTGGGTGAGGGAGAGCGTCGCGGCAGGATGGGTGAGCATGGAATCCGGGGTCAGGCGCTGACGCACCGAAACCCCGCGTAGACGTATTGGTAGTACGGCTGAAACCAGTTGCGGAACGAGCGCCGCATCATGCACGCGGCCGTGCGCGCCGAGCCGCCTTTCATTACGAAGTGCTTGCCATCGAAAAAATTCGCGGAGTAGCCCGGATAGAACGGAAAGGGCTGGAATCCCTGGAACGGCTCGAAGCGGGTAGACGTCCACTCCCAGCCATTTCCGAGCATGTCCTCAACACCCCAGGCGCTGCGGTCATCGGAACTGTTGACCGGCGCAGGCTCCCAACGTTTGAAATCAAAGTTTCCACGCGGGAGGCGCGGCGCTTCGCCGTCTTGCGCTTCCGGGCCGCTTTCGGCGTTCGGGTACGCGGCGCGGTGCCACTGGGCCTCGCTCGGCAGTGTTTTTCCCGCCCAGCGCGCGTAGGCGCCAGCCTCCGCGTGGCTGACATAGACGGGCCAGTTAAGCGGCAGAGGAAATTCATGGAACATGCCGCGGTAGAACCACGCATCGCCGCTGCGCTTCCAGAAAACGGGATGCGTGACGCCCGACTGCGCCGTCCACTTCCAGTCCTCAGCAGTCCAGTACGACGGATCATCGTATCCGCCCGCACTCATGAAGCGAAGGTATTCGCCGTTTGTCACTTTATACCGGTCAATCTCAAACGATTTAACGTGCACCGAGTGGGCCTCATATTCGTTGTCCCAGCCAAACGCGGCGCTGTCGCCGTCGCGGACGAGGCCTAGCGTCGCGGAGCCTCCGGGAATCTCCACCATGCCAGGTTTTACCGGGCGATTCTCCTCAGCAGGCGCCGCTGCTTGCGGGACTTTCTGCGCAAGCGGCAACTGGTGAAACATGTAGGCTAGAGTCTCCGCGTGCATCAGTCGATGTTCGATGGCAACGTTCAGCAGGACTGAGGTGGAAAATGCGCTGTCGGGCGCGGTCTGCGAGCTTTTGGCTGCTTCCAGCGATTTCTCGAGCGCGTGCCGAACGCGATCGTTGTACTGCCGGACTTGCGAGATTCGCGGCCAATCAGCAGGGCGATCGGCGGGCAGCCCGCCGCCAACCGGGTCGATGCCAAAGGCAAAGAGCTTGTCGGATTCCTTGTCGAAAGGCTGAAGTCCGGGAAAGCGGTCTCGCAGCAGGTTCCAGTCAAACGCCTCGAGGTGACCCAGGTAGAAAATAATGCGGTGGCGCTCAGGGATGGGCCGCTCGTAAAGAAACTCTGGCCTTACGATCTCAAACAGCCGGTCTGTCTGCTGACGCGCCGCCGCTAAGCGCGCAATCAGGTTCTGATGTTCCTCAACGGGATTACGAGACAAGGGCATGAGCGATCTCCCCTTTCGAACGACGTTTGACCCGGTTCCGAGGCTGGCCGCAGAACCCTCCCTCGCTTTTATTCTATCGTGCCCGCCTTCCAACGGATGCGCCTATCGTCTTCCCGCCGCTTCCGTGGTAGTGGTTGGATCGGCGCCCACCCACTTCACATCCGCCGTAGGACCGTAGACGGCGGGTACGGGGCGATTCAGCAGCCGCAGGTAAACCGCTATCTGCGCGCGATGATGGGCCGTGTGCAATACGCGCCGCCAGAAAACCCAGATGCGCTGCCGGTCCACGTCAAAAAAACGCACGCACGCAAGCCACCATTGAGTATCGCGATCCGCGAGGAACGCGAGGCGCGGCAGCGCCAGCGTGCGCATCCGTGCGGAGTAAGAATCCGGCGAGCTTTCCGCAGGCAGAATTGTTTCTGGCGGCGGTTCCGGCAAGCCGAGGAATTCGCCGAAGAAGCGGCGCTCGGAAAGCAGTTGATGCTTCATCACCTCTTCCACCGAGCTCGAGCGCGGATGCGGTCGGAAGGCCAGGTCCTGCGCGCTGAAGCTCCGCCAGACAGAAACCACTTTGTTGGTCTCGCTGGCGTACGTGTCCAGCAGGTGCTGAAATTCGGGCGAAGAAGCGCGGGGAATCGCGTCGGCGGAAATCGCGATGAAATCGTATTGCATTGATACCGTAGCGCCGCCGTCCCGGCGGCATTTCAAACAAGCTCAAAATGCCGGCGCTACACCTTCCCTGTCGCGAGATGATGCAGATGTTTTTTCTGTCCCCGGCCCAGCTCGGCCACGTAGCAGCCCAGCAGGATCAGAACGCCGCCCAAAACGACGGTGCCTGTAATCCTCTCGCCTACCAGCCAGACCCCGAGCGCGGCCGCCATGATCGGCTGCAGGTAGGAGAATGACGCGACGTTCGACGCCGAGAGCTCCTGCAGCGCGAACCCGTAAATCAAGTACGAAATGAGCGAGCCGAAGAGCACCATAAACCCGAACCCCCACCACGCCTGCGCCGGGACGCTCGCCCACTTCACGTGTTCAGTCGAGCGCACGCAGATCGGAATCAGCAGAATCGTCCCCAGCACAAACACCAGCGCGTTAAGGGTGAGCGTGTCGAGCACGCCCGCGAACTCCTTCATCAGAATTGTGTAATAGGCGAACACGGCGCTCGCGGCAAGCAGAAGCGCGTCACCCTGCCAGTGCGCGCCGGTTCCCTGCGGCGGTTTTTCAACGAGCAACGCGGCCACTCCGATGAATGAAATGGCCATTCCAACGCCCTTGGCCAGGGTAAGCGCCTCAAGCTTCATCATACCGGCAAGAAGCAGCACGATCACCGGGCCAACGGCCTGGATCAGCCCGGCATGCGTTACCGAGGTGCGCGCCAAGCCGCCAATATAAAAGATCTGATTCAGGGTAATTCCTGTGAAGGCCGCAAGCGCCAGCAGCAGCCATTGCCGGCGGCTCAGCCGGACGCGGGGAAGGCCTCGCCACGCGAGGTAGAGCGCCACGTAGAGGATGGCTGTGGCGGCCATGCGGATTTGAGCGAGGGCGAGCGAACTGAAACCGGCCAGCGCCATTTTGCCGGTAACGATGTTGCTCGCCCAGAAGAAGGTGGTGAGCAGCATCAGCGCGCTGGCCAATCCATGGCGGTGAATCGGGCGCGGTTGAGCGGGCGCCGTCGTTGCCATTCCGTGCGCCTCCCCTTTTTTGAAAGCTGCGGACGCAGACTCTGTGTGACAACTGCGCTGTAGCGGCGGTGTCCTGACTGCCGGCTTTTGATATTTCGGCGATGGGCACATCGCCGCTACAGCTATGCCTTCTTTGGCCGGTAGAAATCGGTCGCGGTGCCAAAGAACGTCTCCGCGGCCTCCATCACGGTTTCCGAGAGAGTTGGGTGAGGGTGGATGGTCATCTCGAGGTCGGTCGCGAGCGCCGCCATCTCAATGGCCAGCACACCCTCGGCAATCAGATCTCCCGCTCCTACCCCCGCAATGCCCACGCCCAGCACGCGCTCGGTTTCCGGATCGATCACCAGCTTAGTGACGCCGTCGGTGCGATCCAGCGTTGCCGCCCTGCCTGAAGCGCCCCACGGAAACCGGGCGACCTTCACCTTCCGGCCCGCGGCCGCGGCCTCCGTCTCGGTGAGGCCGCACCACGCAATCTCGGGGTCAGTGAATACGACGGCGGGAATTGCGCGCGGCTCAAACGCCACCTTGTGTCCTGCGACCGACTCCGCCGCCGTCCGCCCTTCGTGTGATGCTTTGTGGGCCAGGAGCGGCTCACCGGCCACGTCGCCGATGGCGTAGATATTCGGGTCGGTTGTGCGCCGCTCGGCATTCACCTGGATGAAGCCCTTCGAGTTTACGACTACTTTTGTGGTTTCAAGCCCGGGGATGCCGGAGTTCGGCTTGCGCCCGACGGCGACCATCACTTTGTCGTATATCTGTTCGCCGGCGCTCGCACCTTCAAATTTCACACGCAGCCCCTTCTCGGTTTCCCTGATTTCCACCATCTTGGTTTGCAGCATGATGGATTGGAAGATCGTCCCGAGGCGCTTCGCCAGAATGTTGACGAGGTCGCGGTCCGCTCCCGGCATCAAGCCGTCCGTCATTTCCACTACCGACACTTTTGAGCCCAGAGCCGCGTAAACCGTGCCCATCTCAAGACCGATATAGCCGCCTCCCACAACCAGCATCGATTTTGGAACGTCGGGCAAATCCAGCGCGGAGGTGGAGTCGAGAATCCTCGTGCTGTTCTCCGGAAAGCCTGGGATCATCGCCGGTCGCGAGCCGGTAGCAATGATCGCATGCCGGAACGAGAGCCGCTCCTCGCCCGACCCGTTTTTGACGACCAGCGTATTCGATCCCGCGAAGCCCGCGCTGCCGCGAATATACCGCACCGTGCGCGCCTTCGAGAGCTGCCCTAGCCCGCCGGTGAGTTTTGAGACCACGCCGTCTTTCCACGCCCGCAGTTTGTTCACATCGATCTTGGGCTCGGCAAACTTGACGCCCCACGCAGCCGCTAACCGCGATTCTTCGATCAGTTTCGCCACGTGCAGGAGCGCCTTCGACGGAATGCATCCCCGGTAGAGGCACACGCCGCCCGGGTTTACCTCCGGGTCGATCAGCGCCACCCTCACGCCGAGGTCGGCGGCCAGAAACGCCGCGGCGTAACCGCCCGGCCCGGCGCCAATC
>JBOGJW010000018.1:0-7068 GCA_050745245.1 Terriglobia bacterium
GTCCGGGCTCTCGATAGCGCTCCTTGACGAAGTCATCCCATTCTTCGAGATTCTTCAGCGGACCCTGCGATGCATTTGCGACGTGATGCTCTGCCATGTTCATCCTTCCCTTCTTCTATAGAATATAGCACCCGGCTGCGCGCTTTCACACGCCGTCGCGAAGGCAAAGGCGCAAAGCCAAAGGCTCGCAAAGAAAGAGCTACGCAGCACCGCCTTTCGCCGTAACCAGCGGACCTGTCATTCTGAGCGAGCACAGCGAGCGAAGAACAACAGGCTTCAAAGCGCGGACAGAAAGCGTCAAAAGTAGATCTTCCCTGCAATCTGAATTACCCGCGCGCCCGAATCGCTGGAGATGGCCTGATTGAGGCCGAAGATGCGGCCGAAGTTGGGAGAGTTGAAATCGCCGATGGGCGGCGCGAACTGAGCGTGATTGAACAAATTGAAAAATTCAAATCGCAGCTCGAGGTATTTGCTTTCGCCGAAGAGGGGAATGTCTTTGAGCAGCGAGAAGTCGAAATTGTTTATCCCCGGCCCATACAGGGGATTTCTGCTGGCATTGCCGATCACGCCCGGCGCCGGCGCCGCGAAGGCGGAGGGCGCGAACCAGTAATTCGATGCGCCGTTGATCGTGAAATTGCGGGGATTGCCCGTCATAGTGGGCCCGGCGAGATTCGGCCGGTCCGGGCAGCCGTAAAAATTGAAAGAATAGTTCACATTGCAGGTGAGCGAGGAGAACGAGCTGTCATAGACGGCCACAGGGAAGCCGTGCTGAAACGTCGTGATGCCGGCAATCTTCCAACCGTCGGTCAGGCGTCGATAACGCCTCGCAAAGTGATAAAAGGGCAGCGCGTAATCGTAGCTGAGCACGACGCGCTGCGGCGCATCATTGGCGGACGGCGCGTACATCGAGTTCAGATCGAGCGAGTTGATACCCGCATTGGTTCCAACCGGCGCCCCCCAACCGTTGGTGAGGCTTGAGGTGTAATCAAAGTACCGCGACCACGTGTACGCCGCGAGAAAACTTAGCCCGTGGGTGAAGTGCTTGTTCACGGTCACCTGGAGCGAGTTGTAGTTGGAGTTGAAGTCCGTCGCCTCGTATCCGATGTAGCCGTAGGTGGCCGGGTTGAAGCGGAACGAGCCCGGATCGCACGAGCCCAGGTCGAACGCGCTGCACCCGAGAGCGGCCGCGCTCGGATTCACCCCCGGGAACTCGCCGGCCGGGTTCAGGTTGTAAGCTCCCAGCAGATGGTGACCGGAATTCCCCGTGTAGCCGACGGAGAGAATTGTCGAGCCGGTTAGCTGGCGCTCGAGCGTAAGGCTGTAGTTTTCCGACATCGGAACGCCAAAGTTGGGGCTCAGCACGTTCAGGCTGCTGAACGGTTCGTAAGGCGTGAAGTCCACGGACGCGCCAGGCCGCGGCGGCGCAAATGGAAACGCATTGGGAATCGAGCAGGGCGCCGGCGCCGCGCCCGGGCACCATCCGCTAAACGGCGCGGCCAGGCTCGGACTGCCCCCAATCGCTGCCACGCCGCCCGAGGTGATTGAAAACGGCGGCTCGATCAGGTTCTGCAGCGCCACTTCCTCTTCGGTGCGGTTATAGTACAACCCAAAGCCGCCGCGCAGGCTCCACTTGCCGCTGCTTCCCGGGCTCCACGCGAAGCCAACGCGAGGGGCGAAGTTGCGCCATGGTGTTTTTGCTCCGCCGGCGCTGTTGATGCCGGGATCGCCCGGATAGACCAGACCCACGGGCGCCGTCGGGTACACCTTCGACTGCACGCCGGGCCGGAACGCGGGCGCCGCTTCGCCCCCGGCGTACAGATTGAGGTAAGGGGTTTCAATGTCCCAGCCAAGACCGTAGGTCAGCGTCAGGTTCCGCCGCAGCTTGAACTGATCCTGGAAGTAGGAATAGTACTCGCGGCTGCGCCCGTTGTTAATCGAGCCGCTGCCCTGGTTGTAAAAATCCGGAATGCCAAGAAGAAAATCCGCTCCGGGCAGACCTGTGGAGAATGCCCCGATGCCGTAGAAATAGAACGTGCCGTCGAGGCTCACGTTGAACGGATTAAACACCTCGAACCGCTCCATCGAGAAGCCAAGCTTCAGCGTGTGGCGTCCGGCGACTTTCGAAAAATTGTCCTCAAAGTCGTAGACATTGTCGATGCGCGGCTGCGGCCCGTCCGAGCTGAAGCCGAGACTGAAAAGCCCGAGGATGTTGATGACGGGGAGCGAGGCACCCGTAAGGGTTTGGGGAAGAATTCCGGTGAAGCCGTATGCCGCGGGATTCATCGGCTGCGCCGGCGAGGTCGCGAGATAGTTTTCGCGGCTGTAGGAGAAGCGCGCTTCATTGAGCGCCGTGGGGCTGAAGGTGTGGTTCCAATCGAGCGTGTACTCCTGCGTGTGGCTCACGTCGATCTCGTTAAAGCCGGGCACGGTTGCCCCAAAAAAGGGCACCGTCTGCACGGTGGGATGGCGCTCCCACAAGCCGTAGGCCCAGACGGAATCCTGCGGCCGGAGGTTCTCGTCGATACGCCACACATACTGGTCGTCCAAGCCCGAAATCGTCGGATTAAAGGCATACGTGTTGCCCGGAGCGTTGGGCGGGGGAACGAACTGGTTCATCAGTTTTAGCGCGAGGGGATTCAAGTCCGCCTGCGGAATTTGCCCGCTGGGGAAGAGCGTGGAGTAGGGAGTCCCGGCCGGATAGCTGACGCCGTCATCGCCGGTCAAGGGAAATGCCGAAACGCCGGCGGAGCCGCCCATGCCGTCGGCCGAAAAATTGCCCGCGCGCTCGGCGGGCGAAAAGACAGGAACGTTGCCCGGACTCGCGCAGCCGCAGAAGGTGGGATTCTCCGGGATTGCAAAACGGATGCCCTGGTAGGAAAAGAAGAAAAATGTCTTGTCCTTTCCGTTGTAAAGGTGCGGCAGCGTCACCGGTCCTCCGAGGGTTGCGCCGAACACGTTCTGGTGGAACGGAGAAACCGAGGGCCGGAAAAAGTTGCGAGCGTCGAGTGAGGTGTCCCGATAAAACTCAAAGCCGTCGCCGTGCCACTGGTTGGTACCGCTTTTGATGATGGCGTTTAGAATGGCGCCGGAATTTCTGCCGTACTCGGGGTTGATGGTGCTGGTGATCATGCGAAACTCCGCGATCGCGTCGGGGCTGGGCACAACCAGCGGGCTATTGAACAGCATTTCGTTTGAATCGGCGCCGTTGATCAGAAAGCTGTTCTGCTGGGTTTCGGCACCATTTGTCGAATAGTTGCCCAGCACGCCTAATGAATCCGATGGCCCGGCTACACCGGGTTGAAGCTGCTGAAGCTGAACCCAGTCGCGGCCGTTCAGAGGCAAATCCACAATGGTCTTCCCCGGGATGGTTGTGCCGCGCTGCATGCTGGTGGTGTCAATCTGGGCGGGGGCGGCCAGCACCGTCACCTCCTGAGTTGTCGCCCCCACTTCGAGCGTCACGTCGACTACGTAAGCCTGGTTCACGTTCAGCGGGATACCGCGGCTCACGTATTTTTTGAAGCCGCTCTTCTCCACCGTTACGTTGTAAGTGGCGGGAGCGAGCAGATTAAGAAATTCAAATGCGCCCCTGGAACGGGAATTGAGGCGGCGCGATACTCCCGTTTCGATGTTGATTGCCGTCACCGTTGCCCCCGGGACGACGGCTCCGGAAGCATCTGTCACTACCCCGCGAATCGAGCCGTAGAGCTGATCCGCCCGGGCTCGGCCGGGGAGCAGCATCGCACAGCAACCGACCGTCAGCAGAAGACTGACCGGAACTCTCCTCATTTTTCCTCCTCCGCCAGGCGGTCTGCTCGGCCCGCCTGCATCGTTTTCACAGCATCTCGCACCGGACACGTTTTATCATGAGGATGATAACTCTTTTGTAAAGTAAATTTGCAAAATTTTAGCGGCGTTCAGCTTCGGGCCAAACGGTCTCGCTGAAACCCGGGCGGCGGAGTCCGGCTGGCGAGCATGACCATTGCCGCGGGTTGCGAGTATCCGAGGGCTCGCGCGCGCAGCATAAGAGGCTGTCGAAAAACCCTTCTCAAACGGGGTAGCGGCGATTTTATATCGCCATCAGTCCAGTATTCTCAATGGCTGAATGGCGGCATAAAGCCGCCGCTACACGTTTTTCAACAACCTCTTTCGGACTCAGGCTGCGTGCGGAATCCGCCGATAGGGTGAAGAGAGCAGTAGTTTCGGACGACCCGTCCGAAGGCAGGCAACGCTATGGGGAGCATGGTGCAGGCGTCCAGAAACAGAGAAGCCGGATTCAGCCTCGTCGAAATTCTGGTAACGATTGCGATTATGGCCGTGGTAAGCGGAATCGCCGCCGCGATTATGACCAACGTGATTCCGGCCGTGCACGCGGATTCCTCTCTCCAGTTGATCGAAACGCAGCTTCGCCAGGCGCGGCAGGGCGCGCTCGATCAGCGGCGCAACTTCATTGTCACATTCAGGGGTACAAACGAAATAACCGTCCAGCGCCAGGAGCTTGATGGGAGCCTGACGCTCGTCGCCGATTATTTTCTGGGGGAGGACGTGACTTATGCGCTGATCCCCACGGTGCCCGACACGCCCGACGGCTTTGGCAACAGCCTGGCGGTGAATTTCGCCGGAGGAAGCGCGCTGACGTTCCTGGGCGACGGCACAGCCGTGGATTCAAGCAACCGGCTGGTGAACGGGACGGTCTTCATGGGCATTTTGGGCAGCGTCACCACGGCAAGGGCCGTGACGGTGATGGGCGCGACGGGGCGAATCAAGGGGTACAGCTACAACGGGTCGGAGTGGTTTTAAAAATGCCAACGGCGGGTGACGAGCGGAAAGTGGCAAGACCATGTACAGCAACATCGGTGACGGGGGTAGCGCAGACCTCAGTTTATGAGGTCTGCGGCCTTCTCTCGAATCGGACAGGCCAAGCCGCGGACCTGAAAAGCGCAGGCCGGCGCTGCTCAGAACGCGAATCGGGCTTCACGCTGGTTGAGGTGATGATCGCGGCGGTCATCATTACCGTGGGCCTGCTGGGGCTCGCCTACGCATACGGCCAGGGGATGAGCGTGGTGATGTCCAGCCAGCAGGAGGCTATTGCCCGGCAGAAGGCGCGCGAGGCGATGGAGGACGTGCTGACCGCGCGCAATATCGACACGCTCACCTGGTCGCAGATCAACAACGTCAGCAACGGCGGCGTCTTTATTGACGGGCCCACCGCGCTCACCACTCCGGGCCCCGACGGCATGGTCAACACCGCCGATGACGGCGCGGACGAAACGATCATGCTTCCCGGACCCGACGGCCTGCTCTCCGACGGAACCAGCGTGACTTTGGGCGGGTACACGCGGCAAATCCAGATTACGACGCTCAGCAACGTGCTGAAGCAGATTACCGTCACAATCACTTACGTTACGCCTCCGGGAATCACCCGCAGTTACCAGATGACTTGCTATGTGTCGCCATATATTTGAACCAAGGGATTTCAAACCGGGCTGCCTGAAGGCTGCCCTTCGCACTCGGCGTCACCGCCGCGCCAGCGGGGGTTCATCTCGGCCCGCGCAGATGCTGGATTCCCGCTTGCGCGGGAATGACAGTGAACGGCGGGTTGCAAGTGACGATCCCGGGCGTGCCGCCACATCAGGCGGTTGCGCGCATCGTTCCAGCGCAGCCGGAATGGCGCTGGTGGAGATGGTGATCGCCACTGCCATCGCGGTGGTGTTGATGGGCGTCGCGTTCCATTTCTTTGATGACCTCGAGGGCATGACGGAGAGCGTTTCGGTCATGTCCGAAGTGAACTCCAGCCTGCGCGCCAGCGCCGATCTTATTACCCGCGACCTTTATGCCGCCGGAACCTCGATTCCGACCGGAGGCATTCCGCTCCCCAGCCTGAACGGCGTGACGCAGGTGAAGCGGCCCGGCCTCGGCAGCACCGATTTCCCTTCCACCAGCAACGGCAGCAACGGGGTGGTGCTCTCCGTGATTACCCCGGGGCAAGGCCTGAGCGGCACTATCGATGGCAAGGTCTCGGATGAAATCACCATCATCACCACCGATCCCTATTGGACCAGCCAGAACCTGCCGGTGGCGAGCGTCACGTCTTCGATCTCGACCGGCTACACGGTGGACGTGACCATTCCAGGCGCTCCGGAGTGTACGTCCAACTGCTCCATTGCGGCCGGCGGCCAGTACGCGGTCAGCACGGGCGACCTGCTGATGTTTTCGAGCGGGGGAGGGTACGCGCTGGGCATGGTAACCAGCGTGGATACCACCAGCAACATCATCTACTTCGCCGCCGATCCTCTGGACCTCGACCAGGTCTGCGCCGGCGCTACCGGGTGCGGGGGGACGATTGACAGCCTGGAGGTGGGCGGAGCGTATCCTCCCGGGATCACGCTCACCAAGATCGACATGATCACGTATTACATCGATAACTCGAACCCCAGCCACCCTTACACGCTGGAGCGCGAGCTGGGCGCGTCGGCTCCGACCGCGGTGGCGTATGGCATCAACAATCTTCAATTTACTTACGATCTTTCGACGGGCGGCAGCGGGTCGACGGATCTCCCGAGCCCCGTGAATCCCAACCAGATCAGCAAGGTGAACCTGTGGCTTTCCGGGATTTCGAATTATGCCCTGCGGCGGAGCCGGCAATATTACAGCAGCAATATCGCCTCGGCCGTGACGATTCGAAATCTCGAATATGTGAATCAGTTTCCGTGAGGAAGTGGTAGCCACGGCGAGCGCTTTCCCTCGCCGTGGGCTTTTCCTCGGCATGGAATCTTCAAACCCACGGCGAATCCAAAAACGACTTCGCCGTGGCCATCATTTTCGGCGCTCATAGTTGGGCTTGTATGTCGCGGTGAAAAGCCCACGGTCAGGGAAGCGAGGTGGCGCGGACCTTCGTTTTTCAGAGCCTGCCCTGAGTGCAGCGAAGGGTCCGCGGCTTGTACAAAAAAGCCTCAGACCTCAAAGACGGAGGTCTGCAGTGCAATACCGTAAATTCTTGTTTTTTTAGCAAACATTTTGGGTGCTCGCGGCCCGCCGTCACCCCCGCGAAAGCGGGGGTCCATTAATGAA
>JBOGJW010000019.1:0-4474 GCA_050745245.1 Terriglobia bacterium
GGCCAGGATCGCTGCCGGTTGAAAAAACGCCATTCGTCATGTACGCGCGAAATTTCGCGTAATCGGTTTCCATAATTTCGGCTTCAATCGTCTGCTCCTCACCGGTCATTCGCGCGTCGATGGGGGCGGGCACTTGGTCAGCGCTGAGGGCTTCGATCTTGGGGGTCCACACAATCGTTGTAGCGCCGGAGACAGCGCCGGCAAACAGCGGGCCGGCGGTATTCGTCGCGGGGGGTGGGGCGCCATTCGCGGTTATGCCGGCCTCCGTCCAGTTTTGACCGATCGGAACGGGCGAGGAATTCTGAAGCCTCTCGCCGCCAGAGGCGGTTCCGATATAGACGTTGTAGCCCGCCGCGCTTCCTGAAGCCGCCGGAGATTGAATCACCAGAAGGTCGTTCGCGGCGACCGCCAGGCTTGCTTCGGGCGAGGTAACGGTTTCACCGAGCACGTTGATGTACGTGATCATCACGAAGCATGTCAGCGCCGGCTGCGTGCCACCCGAGACCGCTGACAAGCTGGGCGCGGAAGGAGCGGTGAGCCCCGCCGCCACCGGATTCCCGCCCGCGTCGATCAGCAGGCGCGAGCCGGTCGCCGGGACCGCACAGCCGAGCCACAAGCTCCCCGGGCCCTGATGGATTTTGGTTCGATCGACAAATGCTGGCATGATCTCTCCGCCGATAGACAGCGATTTTCCGACAGCCTGGCGAGGCGCCGGATTCGCAGCACCGGTTCAAGTCTCCTGCAATTCGAAAAGCACGCTCAGCGCCACGCGAACGATCGGCGCGCTGAGCCCGGCTTGACTGGCGAGCGCGTAGCGATGTGACTCAACGAATACCTGCTTGACGCTTCCCGCCTGCGGCGGCGCCGTTATGCCCGCCGACGCCGTCTCTTGACTGATCGGCAAAGCCGTCTCCCAATCGCCGCCGCTTGCCGATGTGATAATCATGTCGAGCACGCGGGCGTAATCCTCGGCCTCATCCAGCGCGATCTCCCGGTCAAACTGCCCAACATCGAGCGTCAGCGTCAGCGCTGTGCGCGAGGCGCGCGTAAGCGGAAACACGGGAATGAATTCGATGCGGTCGGCGGTGAGGGTCAGCCACGGGAATGACGTTTGCAGCGCCGGGCCCTTGTGAAACTCGGCGATCGGAGCGAGCGCGGGGTTCACCTCGGCAATCGCCGCAGCCTGATCGCGCTGGATCACCGCGATCATCTGGTTCAGCAGCGGCTTCGAGAAGGTGGCGTTCCATGCCGGAGCATAACTCATGATTCATTCGGGCATTCGGCCCGCCGCGCAGCAGTGTTAGCGCTCATTGAATTTTCCGAAGAAGTTCGACATTCCAACGTCCTCGGGGGTCTGGTTCCGCGGCTGATCTCCGCCGGAGATTCCCTGAAAGCCGGGCCGCGGCGACGGCGTCGCGGCAGCGGCGTCAAAAAGGTGATCGTAAACGCCGCCAGGGAGCGGCTCGCCTCGCTCGCCGGTGGCATTCAGCTCGCCCATAACCCTTTCGAACTCGGCCGCAAAGCCCTGGGCCAGGCTCTGCGCCGCGGCAACGCCGAACGCCGCCAGCGATTCGCCGAGCTGCTGCGCCGCTCCATAGCGATTGATCTTTTCGAGCACGTTCAGCGCATCGAGCGAGAGGGCGGACTGAAACGCCGCGAAGTTGCCCCCATAGGCTGCGCGGATGGTCTCGCCGAACCGGCGATTGAGGACGGCGTCGATCTCTCCGGCGACATCATCGACGTACTGCTGGATGAGCGTGTCGGCCGGCTTCTGCTGCGCTGTTCCGCGCACGAACGTCGGAAACATACCGGCAACGTTAGGAACCGTGGTATAACTCATAGCAGCCTTTTAATTGCCCGCTCAATATTCGACAACGAGATTGCAGCTTGTACCAGCGCCGTCGGCAGAGATGTAAATGTTCGTTGTGTCGGCGGGCTGGGTCTCGTGAAATCCACCGCTTGACGTTGGCTCGATGAAAATGTTCATGGGCGCCGCGGGCAGTCCGTGTGGAATGGTGTTTGCCGCGTTGGGCGCCAAGCCAGTCACGGCAAGTTTCGCTTTGCGCAGATACGCGCCTTGAAGCGTCTGTGCCAGATATTCGTAACTCGGAGTCACTGTAATTGCCATCGAAAAATCCTCCGTTACTCGTTCCCCTCCAGGTGGCTCAGGTCACCCGCTCGCAGGGATAAAAGGCTCTTCCTACTTTTTCGCCCTGTCCGGCTTGGCAGAAGGCGGAGACGCGGGCTTCACCTGCCCCTGTGTCATCTCCGCCGCCTGCTTCTCCGGCAGGTCAATGATTCCGCTCGAGTCAACGGGAATCTCGCGGCCATTGCTCGCGCTCCGCGCGGTTTGAGGAGCGTCGTCCGCCGCCGGAAGGTAAATCTTGCCGTCGTACTCGATCGGCCGCAGCACGTTGTACTTCGCCATACAACCTCCAGGTGCTAAGTGGCAGGCGCCAGGTGTCAGTGCTGAAACCTGACACCTGAAAACCTGGGACCTGCTGTTAGGCTACCGCCGCCAGGAAAGTGAATCCCGCCGCCGGGGCGACAAGCTGCACGTCGTCGTACCGATGCACCTCGATCACATCAGCGGTTTTCGGCTCAACGCGATACCTCTTGGTGAGCGTCCCGCCAAGATCGGGAGCTCCGAACAGCCACCGGAAGGTGTAGCCGAGTGCGGGCTGCAATCTTTGGGCGGCCGGCGGAATATAAGCGAGGAGCGCGTTTTTGCCCCAGACAAAATCGAGAGCGGGCGTCTGGCCTTCCGTTGCCGTATCGTATTCGGCGCCCATCACCCAGAAGTTCTCGACGTCGAAGACGCTCTTCAGGTGATCCGCCTGAAGCACTCCGACCTGGGTGTATTTGAACCGGTCGATGATCTTGGGGTGCTGCCGCAAGACGGCATAAACCGGGTAGGAAACCGCGAGCGTGTTGGGCGTTTTAGCAATCGCCTTTTTAATGCTGGTCTTTTGCGCCTCGACGGCCGCAATCGGATCCGAGTTGACGTAGTCCGACCACTGGGAGGTGCCTGCCAGCGTCACACTGGGCACCGGGCTGCCCGCGCCGGTGACCAGATTCATCACGCGAATCTCCAGGTCGAGCAGAATCGAGTCGGTCAGGTTCTGCACGGTAGTGATCTCGAGATCGGCATTGTCGGACCCGGTGCGCTCCTCATCCGAAATCGAATCCTTCAGCGAATGATCGTTGCAAAAGTAAGGGCTGTTCGAGAGCGACCAGGGCGCGATCTCTCTCGATTCGGCCTTTGGCTCGCGAATGGTTTCGTACCGATGGAACTTCTCTTTGCCGAAGATCCAGTAGCGGCCGCTCCGCTGCTTCACCGGAACGGGCGGGCACAGCATTTCAGAGAAGTAATCGTCGTTTACATAGCCCACGCTCACGTTGTTGAGCGGTTGATCGAGGTACTGCAGTGAAACATCTGCCACGTTTCCTCCAAATGACGAGCGAGAGTGCGAAAGGCTTTCTCAGTCAGCACGTCCGCCGATTCTGGGCGATGCCGATGGCGCGCACCGACAACTGAAGCCATCAGCCGGCAGCCGCTCGCCCGGCAGCCCGCCGGCTTCCGTCCGGATCCACTGAGCTCTCCCACCTTCCGGTCTCGAATGGATCACCCGGACCGCATTGATCCGTGAACTCTGAGACTCAGGCGGAGGCGTCCAGCCGGCCGCCGCCCGAATCCCTTTTACGCCGAGGCGGGAGCGAAATTCAGAAGCACCTCCACCACGTCGTTCTGGTTTTGGGTGCTGTTCTGCGCCACGCCCACCGGATAGATCTTGGTGCCCGCCGCGATGCTGAGGTTCGCCGGGCTGTTCACCCTGCCATAATTGTCCGCGATCACCAGCAGGTCGCCCTGATTCACGGCTCCGGCCGCAAGGCACCGCGCAATGCCGTTCACCTGTAAGGTCAGGCCGCGCCCGGCGAGGTTGTAGAGCACCGGCGTGGTGCCCGTTACCGTTGCCGGATTCGTGCCCTGGGGCACGAAATAGTTGGGCTCGACAAAGTGCTCCGTCAGCACACCCAGCACGCCGGGCGCGTTCGAGCCCGAAGGCAGTCCTGCGTATTGCTGGTTCTGAGTGGTATCGGCTGTGTCTTTGACCAGCGCCGTGAACTTGTAAATGCGCTGGTTCTGCTGCGCCCGAAACGCAACCGTCAAGCCGTTGATTCCCGCCATAAGATCCTCCATTGATCCTTTTTTTGACTGACTCAATGAGTCAGCGCAGCACTGAGTCAGTTACTGATTGCTCTTTCGGCGCCCGCAATTACCGCGTGCTTCGCGCGATACCGTTCACCCAATGAAGGATTCGCGGCGAGAAACTCCCTCAGAGCCTTCGCGTAATCAAGCCCTCGTTCGCTCATCAGTTTCTTGACCCCAAGATGAATTTCCTCGTCGACCGGCAGTGCCTCCGCGGATCCGATTCCTCTGGCGCCGAGGTGCAGCACCGGATGGGCGTTGCGG
>JBOGJW010000020.1:0-5773 GCA_050745245.1 Terriglobia bacterium
GTAACACTCAGCGCACCCCAAGTGCGCCCGTGAAAGCCTGCCTGCAAGGCGATATATTCATACTTGCCGGTGAACAATTTTGCCAGCTTCAGAGCGCCTTCGATAGCCTCCGAGCCGCTGTTCGCAAAGAAGCTCTTCTTCAGTCTTCCAGGTGTAATCGCCGCCAGCTTTTCGGCAAGAATGGCGGTAGGCCCAACGTGGTACACATGTGAACGACAATGGACCAGTTTTTCCATTTGCTCCTTCGCGGCGGACAAAACGGAGGAATTGCGGTGTCCTGCATTGACCACGGAGATTCCCGCGAAACAATCGATGTAATTGCGCCCTGCGGAGTCAGTGACGACGGCGCCGCGCGCGGTTTCAACAGCAATGGGCTGAAATCCCTTGCTGAAGCTGGTGATTACATACTCCCGGTATTTCTCGAGAGTGTTTTTCATGTTCATTTTTCTACAAAGTAGCTGAACGAATCTCGAAGCCGGCCATATTTTTGCAGCACTTGCCGCAACGGTTCGTGTGGGAGGGCGTCAACGGTGTGGTTGTCGATGCCCGTCTTGGTTTCAGCAGCCACCAGCGCGTTTACAACTGCTTCTTCCGCGGCCTCGACCGTTGCGGAAAACAAGGTATCCATCTGGTTATTGGGCAGCATTTCGAGTTGACGGACACCGGCTCGGCCGGCGCTGCCGGGATTGGCAGTCGAGAAGGCGATAAACAGGTCCCCCGATCCGTTTCCAGAAATGCTGCCTGTGCGGGCTAGACCGAGTGAGGCGCGGCGCGCGAGGCGCCTCAACTGCGTGGGGATCAGGGGAGCGTCTGTTGCGAGAACGATGATGATCGAACCCATCTCCTCGTCAGGACCTGCGAGCGTGCCAAAGAGCTTCTGCCCTGGAACCTCCTGCCCTACGGGAACGCCGGATGCGCAGATGAATGCGAACGGGCTGTCTCTGCCACGGCAAATCATGCAGTTGCCGCTGGTATTGGCTGTGATAGGACACCTGGCAACTGGAACATGCCGGATATCGTGGTGTCGTCTCGCCGCGCCCGCGAACGATAATCGCCGTCTCGCTCCGCTCCACGCCGTCCAGCACCAGCAGGCCCGGCGCCGGCAAGGAACTTCTCACCATAGCAATGGGTCGGCTCACAAACTCAACATATCAAGCCTGGCAAGCTTGCACCGAAAGTGCGGAAGAACCCTTTTAAGTACCGCGCGACAGCAGTTCCGTCCGGGTCCACGGTGCAACTATCAGTCTGAGGCACGAATGGATGCGCGCTTCCGTGAGCGAGTCCTGGTGGCGCCATCCTTAACAGGGATTCGACGATCGCGCCCGCGATCACCGTCCTGCGTACAAACTTAGTCGTTTCCATACGTGCCTCCTGGTGGCCTAATACCGCGCCGCCACCGTGAACTCTCCAGAAGCTCGCACGAGCAACGGTCCCGAAGCTTGCTTTCCGTTAAGCGTAACAGAGGAAGGTCCCTTGCCGTTTCGCCCGGGAAGAACAATATGGGCAATCTCGCCTGGAGGATTGTGCAGGCTAAGAATAAACCGCTGCGAATCGCCACCGCCCGCGCCGTCGGGCGGATTTTCCTGCCACTTCCAATCGACGCTCACCGTGCCGTGCACGGTCGGAACCGCACCCTTAGCCCACTCGAGGCCGGCCGGGTGCGGCGCAACATCATACTCTGCGTAGCCGGGTTGCGTGGGCCGGACGCCCAGGATGAGCGTGGTCAGGAAATATGTGGGTGCCGCGCTCCAGGCGTGGCACGATGTGCCGGATGCCTGGACAAAGTTCTCCCAAAACGTGTCGTTACCCGCCGCGGCCATTGGCCCCCAAAACTTTTCGATGTATCGCCGCACCTGGGCCGCGTCGCCGTGCCGGGCGAGCGCTTCGAGCACGAAGAACATCCCGTAAGTCTGGGCCTGAATGATCGTCTGCCCCGAAGACTGTGCAGGTCCGTTAATTTCAAACTGACCGGTCGCCGGGCTGACGCCGCTCTCGCGTACAAGCGCCGGGTTGGTGATCTTAGCGAACATGCCCGCATCACGGCCCGGCGGGGCAAGCCCGAAGAGGATTGCGTCCGCGTTGGCAAGCTGGCCGATGCGTTCGCTCTGCCGGCCGTGCTCCCATGCATCAACGTATAAGCCGCGGCCCGCATTCCAAAAACGCTGGTTGAAGACCGCACGGACGGCGGCCGAATCGTTGTGGAAAATCTTAGCGTGGTAGCGATCGCCTGCAAGGTTCGCCAGGTACGCGGCGTTGTCCAGAGTGTGCGCATAGAGCGCATTGAGAATCGCGCTCTCGCCTCGTTTGTCGGGATTCGACCAATCGAGAAAGACCCAGTACGGCATATGCCCCAGCAGGCCGTCACTTTGGCGGTATCCCTGAAACCACATCATCGCCCGTGCGACGCTTGGGTAAATCTTCAGAACAAACGCCTTGTCTCCCGTCCGGAGATAATACGAACGGACGGCGTTGATAAACGAAAAGATGTAGTCATCGATCAGAATATGTGAGTTGCCCGCCATGTCGCTGACCATGGGGATCGCACCGTCCCGCCAGGCATCGCGCGAAGCGTCGAGGAGAAACTTGCGGGCGATGTCCCGGTTGCCATCCGCCACGCCGTTTACGGCGAGCTCAATTTCGCCGTCGCCCAGCCATTGGTGCTGCTCGCGCGTTGGGCAATCCATCGTGCCGTCGAGCGTGCAAAGCTGAAATGTATAAGCGCCCATCTGCCACAGCTTGGTCAGCAGCGCGCTGGAGCTTGAGAACGAGCCCGCGTGCCGCAGGCTTGCCGTGCTGAACCGCATACTCACCCGGAAGCGCAGCGGTGCGCTGAGATGCGGAAAGGAAAGCTCCACGAAACGCAGCGCGTGCCATCCCCACATGGTCCAGCGTTCCGTGCCCGGGGCCACGAAATACTTCGCCACGTAGTCGCCTCCGGGTTTGTTCGCCGTGATATCTCCGTGCGCCATCATCTCGCTCCAGCCGATGTCGATCGCGGCTGGTTTTGCAGTTTCCACACTGAATTGCAGGTAGCCGTCAACTTCCCGCCCCATGTCGAGAA
Organism: Terriglobia bacterium; assembly: GCA_050745245.1. Classification (GTDB taxonomy): domain Bacteria; phylum Acidobacteriota; class Terriglobia; order UBA7540; family UBA7540; genus RH2-MAG17b. Next base: position 3,062 of record JBOGJW010000020.1, read on the forward strand.
TCACATACGGTGTTTGGCCAGGCTTGCCGGGCTGAATCTCAGCGTATGACTCCGCCGACGGATTGGTCCGGGCGTCGGCGCTGCTTAGGGCGGAAGAATCTGAGGTGTGGTGTTCGCTCGCGATCTCTGCGCCGAGCAAAGTCAGCGGGCTTGGGCCGCGGAAGAAACCAGCACGCTCGACGCGGCTTGGAAACACACCGGCGCTCACCACCTGGGCCGGCGCAATCTCCTTTTCGAGCGGGTAAGCCATCGGCCTCAGCGCGAGATGCGTGTAAGGTTCTTCGGGTGGTGAGCTGATCCCCCAAAAACTCGTCAGTACGCTCACCGGGGTCCAACTGCTGTCATCGAACTGCCGTTCCGTCCAGCCCTTCACAACGCGGTCCGCGTGATAGACCTCAATATTGGCGAGGGAGCGGTTTATCTGCGGAGTGTTCCAATCCCAGGCGTGATCTTCTGTCGCTTTCCAGCTTGCGTCAGACTTAACGATTTGTTGGTCATGCCCCGCGCCCATCGTGAGCTGGCACAGTAACGCGCCGTGATCGACGGGCGCGGGAGGCGGAATGTACCAAGCCAGGCCTTCTCCGTACCAGCGAACCTCCACGGCGATTGCGTTCTTGCCCGCACGAAGTTTCGACGCCACGTTAAAAGTGTCGTAATAGCTCCAATAATGCGGCGCGCGCGCCGGCCCCTGGCCGATGTAGGCACCGTTCACGAACAGGCGGTAGCGGCTGTCGGCGAAGATGGCGAGCGTTGCCTGAGTCGGAGCTTCGGTCAGCGTGAACGTTTTGCGGAAAAGGACGAACTGGTTTTTATGCGGCGCGATGGCGTTCGTAGACGGCCAAATCCATTGCGCGACCCAGCGGATCGGCGGCGCGGACGTCTGAGCGGCCGCCGGGATGACAGCGAGCAGCGAAATAATGAGCAGCACCAAAACCACGCGTGGTATCAAAGCATATCGCTTTGTCATCGGTAGCCCCTATCGAGCCGTCAGCGTGTAATTGCCGGCGTGATCGAGGCGAACGATCGCCCGCCGGCCGTCTTCGGCCGATGTCCCAACTTGCGGCTTGCCGTTGACCTCGACGGTAGTCTCGCCCTGCGACACCGGCATCGAAACCTCGGCGTCTGTTCCCGGCGGCAAGTCAATCGAAGCCGCGAGATGACCGTTCGCCGTCGTGCGATAGCTCATTTTGATGAGCCCGCGCGGCGTGGGCTCCGCGCCGCGGGCCCATTCGAGGCCGGCCAATTCTGGCCGGATGGAGACCCGGTCAAACCCGGCCGCAGTCGGCTTGATGCCCAGAATCTCTTCGGTGAGCCAGATTGTGGGGCCGCTTGACCAGCCGTGTGCAAGGCTCACGAAATAGCCTTGGCCGAAATCGGCGCGCAACATCCGGTGCCAGCCGAATTTCGGCAAACCCAGGTTGTATGCCTCCCAGAAGCTGGTGGCGCCCCGCCGGATCATTCCGCCCCAGTATTTCCTGATCCAGTCGAGCGCGGGCTCGTATTGGCCCGCTGTGGCCATGGCGGAGATGACATAGAAATTGTAGTAAGGCGTAATACGGAACTTGTCGGGATGCGAGAGCACCTTTCGCCAGATGGTCTGCGTTTCGGAAGGGCTGGCCAGGCCGGAGTAAATGGCCATCGCGTTCGGCTGCCAGCGCTCGCCAAAGGTGCCCGTTTGCGGATTGAGCATGTAGTCGAGCGCCGCGCTGCGGATCGCGCGCGCCTTGGCGGCGAAGCGTTCCGCATTCGCCGTATCGCCCAGTTGCTCAAGCAGCCACGCGCCCTGTGTGAACGCCGCGTAAAATTCAAACTGCGTGCCGCGCTGCGCGTTGGGCGCCGTTTCGCTGAGCGGCCGGGTTGTCCGTCCTAACGCGAACGACGGCGACAAGCCCGGCGACCAATCGACAAACGGCCAGGCGTGATGCCGGTTCGTGAAAACGCTGCGGTCGTCCATCTCGCTTTCCATATAGTTGAGTAGCTGAACCAGAGGCTGATGGATGGAGCGCAGGTAGTTCAAATCGCCGATGTGCCGGTAGTAGTCCGCCTGCCCCATCACCCAGAACGCCGAATAACCTGGGATTCCGTTCACATCTCGATCGACCGGATTTCCAGCCTCGCGGATCAAATAGTCGAGCGTCTGCTGCATGAGAAAGCGATCCGCAAACACGGCGTCGATCACGTGGCCGCTTACGTCGAGGTCGCCCATCCAGCGCGCGCGGTCGCGCTTCGGCGCATCCCAGATGTCGTCCTGCATGCAGAGGTGGCTTGTATAAGCGCCCACCACCCAGATGCGGTTGAGCAGCGCGTCGGACGATTCGAACGAGCCACGATAATGCACCGGATAGTAAATGTCATCCAGCCCGATCGTCTTGAAACGTAGCGGCGAGGCGCCCGCGAGAAATCTCAGCTTCACATAGCGAAATGCGCTTTTGGGGCCATAAACGGTGGCGTGAGGCGGAACGCGAAGCTTGTCAACGCCCAGATACGGCTCTTGCAACGCTTCGCCGGGCGATTCGCCGTATTGGAGCGTAAGCTCGATTGGCGCGTCCGAATCGGAGGTCACTTCGAGACGCCCGGTCGATTCGCGGCCGAAATCGAGCACGACGCTGGGATATTCGGCGAGCGAGGCGTGAGCCGGCGGCAGATCGACCGCGAAATCACCGCGCGGCTGAGGGATAATCTGATTCGCACCCGCCGCGAGCGCTGCTGTGT
>JBOGJW010000021.1:0-11204 GCA_050745245.1 Terriglobia bacterium
GCGCCTGGTTGCGGCCTGAGAGCCGCACGGCCGTTACACCTCAACAATGTCCTCCCGCTCCGCATCCCAGCGGACGGCGCGCTTATGGTGAAGCGCCGCGAGCGCCATCTGGCAGGCGATTGCCGACTTGTATCCCAGCTCAAACGGGCAATCCGGCTCTTTGCGGCTGCGCACGCAGTCGAAGAAATTCTGCATGTGCATCGCGGTGTCGGTATCGCCGCTCACGATGTCGGGCCGCGTGGCGCCCGCGCTCGCAGCGGATGGGCCTTCGGGCGCCGCGTGGTGATGCCGGTGGCCATCCGGGACATAGCGTACGTTGTTATCCGAGCGGACCAGGGTTCCTTCGCGCCCCATCAGCACGTCGTCATCATCGGTGTAAAACCGGTTCCCGAACCCGGAGTTCCAGGTGATCAAAAACTTGCCCGGCTGCTCCAGGGAGACGTTCATCGTGTCGGGCACTTCCATCCCGGGTGAAATGTAGTTCTCGCCAACCATCGTGGCCGCGCTCGGAATATCGCTCCCCAGCACCTTGTACCAGAAGCCGATGGGATGAACCATGTTCTCATAAACGTTTCCGCCGGAATAATCCCAATAAAAGCGCCAGTTGATGACGCGCTGCGGATCGAACGGGTGCGGCGCCGCCTCGCCCTGGAACATCTTCCAGTTGACGTGCTGCGGGTCGCAATCGGGCGGAATGCTGCGCTTCCAGCCGCCGTACGCGGCGTTGCGGTACATGTGCAGGTGCAGCACCGTGATCTGGCCCATTTTTTCGGTATGAAGCAGCTCGCGCGCCGTTTGAAAGCCGGTGCTGCTGGTGGACTGGATCCCGACCTGGACTACGCGGTCCGAGCCGAGAAACGCGTGGCGCATGCGGCGCGCGTGATCGGGATTGAACGCCATCGTCTTTTCCTGATAGATGTCCTTGCCGGCATGGATGGCGGGAACAAAGTTCAGCGCGTGCTGGTGCTGTGGCGTCGCGATCAGCACGGCGTCAATGGTCTTGTCGTCAAGAAGCCGCCGGAAGTCGGCATAGGGCTTGGCGTTCGGCACAACGCTCTTCACCTGGTCCAGGCGCCAGGTGTAGACGTCCGCCACCGCCACGCACTCGGTGTTGGGGCAGTGCAGCGCGGCTTTCAGGTCCGCCGTGCCGCGACCGCCGCAGCCGATCAGCGCGAATCGGACGCGATCATTCGCCCCGAGCACGCGGCTCGCGGGCAACAATGCCGAGGCCGCCACCGCCGCGGTCCCTCCAGCCATCTTCTCCAGAAAACTACGCCGGGTTGGCATAACTCACCTCCAAAAATTGAATCATTGAGTCATTGAGTCATTGGTTCATTGAATCATTGGAGAAAACTGGATTCAATCCCACATTGATTCAGTGATTCAATGAATCAATGACTCAATCTTCTAAACGCTCGAATACTCTTTGTTGAGCGTCCTGATCTTGTCAATTAACTGCGGCACGCCGGTGATCGGGTCCTGTCCCCTGCCCTCGTACTCGGCGGACATATACCCTTTGAACCCGGCCCGCGCGAACATCCGCCAGACGCGATCCATATCGAGCGGGTCGCCGTTATCGAAGTGATCGCGGATGTGCGTATTGGTGGCGTAGGGAATGCAGGCGGCGATCTGTGCGTAAGCGTCCTGCGTATGAGTCGGAATGAAGTGCGTGATATCCAGGTTGATGCCCGCATAGGGCGAGTTGACGCGATGCATGATCTCGAGGCAAACCTCGGAATTTTGAGTCACCCCGGAGTGGTCCTCGACCCCCACCATGATGCCTTTTCTGCCCGCATAATCGCACGCCGGCTTCATCGTCTCCACCACCCAGCCGACAGCCTGCTGCATGTTAGCGCCCTGCGGAAGCTTACCCGCAAAGACGCGCAGGTGCGAGGCGCCGAGCTGGTCGGCAGCATCCACCCACTTCTTGATCTCCTCAAGAGCCTGTACCCGGGCGCTCGCATCCGCCCGCACCATGCTCACTCCGCACGCCGCGCCGGAGAACGGCACGCCCATTTTATAAGCCAGGTGACGCAGGCTGGCGAGGTAAGCGGGTTCGGTAGACTTGTAGTAGTAGGCCGTCATGTCCACGCCGTCCAGGCGCAGCTTCACCGCATTGCGGATAAAGTCCTCCATGGTCATCGGCCCGTGCTGGAGGTATTTGCGGTACGAGTAGGCGCAGCAGCCGGTGAGCAGCCGCGGCGTTTTCGCAACCTGCTGCTCAGTTACTTCGGGACTGCCCTGCGCGGCCTCCCCGCGCACGGACGGCAATCCGGACGCGGCGGCAGCCATCGCGGTCGCCTGCAGGAACTTCCGCCGCGCAATCCGAGTCTCCATCGTTGCTCCTCTCTCCAGTTAGCCCCAGCCCCAAACCGTTAGAAGTGTATCACTCCTCGGCAGCGGTAGCCACGGTGCAAGGCCTCTTCACGGCTGTTGGTGCTGCTCAAAAACTTTACGCAGGAACTCGTCGATGGTTTTCAAGTTTCTGTGACGGGCGAGGATGCCATCGGTGATCCGCAGCGCCTCGGAGCGTGAATATTCAAGCTGCTCCAATACCTGGATGGCTTCGGCCCGCAGATCCGACACCGGTTCCTTCTCGACCGCAAGCGGCTCCTCCCTGGGGGCGAGCGCGAACTTGGCCATCTTACCCCGCAGATCGGTGACGATCCGCTCGGCGGTCTTCGTTCCGATGAACGGCAGCTCTTTCAGGAAGGCAGTGTCTCCGCGCTCGATCGCGAGGGCGATCTCGTTCATCGGCCGCACGAGGCATTTGAGCGCCCGCATGAACCCGACGCCCGGAACGGTAGTGAAGACTTCGAAGAACTCGCGGTCGAGGGGATCGAGAAATCCGACCAGGCGCGGTACCAGGTGTCCGCTGCCCACCGCACCATCGATATAGTAGATCGTATAAATCGTCAGCGGATTTTTCCGCTCCGCTTCGGGCGCGTGGCGCAGCCGTGAGGCGATGCCGGAGGGCACCAGGATCTCATAGCAGAGCGACTCCACCCTCAGCAGCAGGGCGTTCCGCTGGATCTTTTCGTAGGCCACTTCCCCGGTGATTTCGGTGATCATCGAAGACCTCTGCTGGCGGACCGGTTGAGCACCCGCACCTGCCGCAGCGAGTTCGCATAGCACAGGGCCGCCGCCAGCGCGTCGGCCACGTCGGGCGGGTGCGGGACGCGATACAGCGAGAAGTATTGCCGAACCGCGCGCTGCACCTGTAATTTGCTGGCGTTCCCGTTTCCCGTCACCGACTGCTTGATTCGCTTGGCAGCAAGATGAACCACTGGAACGCCTCGCAGGCTGGCCGCAAGGCAGATCACGCCGCGCGCGTGGCCCATCAGGATAGCGGTCTGCGGGTAAAACGAATGGCTGTAGACCTCTTCCAGGCACATCATCTGCGGATTGAACTCCTCCAGCACGCCCCCGATCTCCTCAAACAGGACCGCGAGGCGGCCCGGAAGATTGTTCCCCTGGCTGCGCGGAGGACGGATGACGCCGGCCTCGGCAAGTGTCGCCGTCGTGGCGCAGCACTCCACAAGACCGTAACCGGTGATATTCAGGCCGGGATCGATACCGATCACGCGCAGGCCGGAAGCCGTTGGCACCATCCCGGAGATTGTAAGGTGAAAATGCCAAAAGCGGAATCTAAGATTCGCGAAGGGTTCTATAGTCAATGACCTGATCGCGGCGGTGTCTACGCCGGGTTCTGGGATTGACTCCCTGCCCTCAGAAACTCGCTTGTTGATCCTAAAGGCTTATTAGGCTTCGTTCCGTGATTTTTATATTTTGCGCCAGCGCTCATCTCCTGGCGGCATTTGCCGGCGAGCCCTGTGCTGAACGCAGCGAAGGAATGCCGAAGCGACGATCCGCCTTGTAGAGCGTGGCAGCCGAGCTTGAGGATATGGAGACAGGTGGGATCAATGAGACGGTTTTTTAAAGCCGGCGGACAGGCGTAGGCACGACGAGCGTTCTCCCTCGCCGTGGGCGATCTCCTGAAATAAGGAAAATCCCACGGCGAATTGAAGATAAATTCGCTACCACTCCGAGCTTGAGGTTTGAGGACTCTGCTAATAGATTGCTGAAAAGCGTGTAGCGGCAGCTTTATGCCGCCATGCGACCATTGATAATACCGGATCAATGGCGATATAAAATCGGCGCTAGGCCGCTTGCGTTGATCGGCTCGTTTCTGAGGCAGAAGTCTACTGGGCGGGTTCGGGCTCGGCGAGCGCGGGAGAATGGTCGGCGATGCGCGGCGCCTGCTGCATGCGGTAGAGATGATGCAGCGGGACGCGCCCGGGGCCAATTGCGAAGGCCTTCCGAATCGCCTCAGTGACATACACCTTGGCCAGCACGATGGCGTCGCGAAGCTGCCTCCCCAGCGCCAGGTTCGAGGCAATGGCGGAAGAGAACGTGCAGCCGGTGCCGTGCGTGTTATCGGGCTTGGCGCGATCGCCGGCGAAAAGCTCAAGCGACGAGCCGTCGTAGAAGACGTCGACCGCTCTCTCCAGGTGCCCGCCCGTGACGACCGCCGCGCGGGCGCCCATCGCAACCAGCTTGCGCGCAGCGGTTTTCATGTCCTCAACATTTTGCACGGGCGCCCCGGTCAGGATCGACGCTTCGAGAATATTGGGTGTGATGACGGTGGCGCAGGACAGCAGCTCGTTGCGCAGGACTTCCACGCCTTCCGCGTCGAGCAGGTCGCGGCCGTTCGCCGAGCGCAAGACCGGATCGATCACGGCGGGCAGTGCGGTTTCGCGGGACAGAAATTCCTTTATCACGCGCGCATTTGCGCCGGCGCCCAGCATTCCCACCTTGACGGCGCAAATACGCCCGTCGTCGAACAGCGCCTGGAGGCTCTGGCGCAGCTCCGCCGGAGCTACGGGATGAACGCCGCTTACGCCCTGGCTGTTCTGAATGGTGAGCGCCGTAATTGCAGCTACGCCGTAACAGTTGTGGGCCGCAAAGGTTTTAAGATCGGCCGCGACGCCGGCGCCGGCCGAGGGATCAAAGCCGGCGATGGCGAGGATGACAGGCTCTGGTTGGCACGATGCCTGGTGATTCGCGTTATTGTTCACGCTCTCTGCCGGCTGCTCCTCGAAAGAGGTAATCTTTAGCGATTATAAAATCGCTGCTGGCGATGTCAATCAAAGAATTCAGGTGTCAGGTGACGGGAGGTTCAGTACGCCGCGGCGGCAATTTCCCCGAGCGCCTGGCCCACCACCCGGCTAATGGAATTATCGCTATGAGGAACGGCGACGTGGTTCGCGTAGATGGCAAACGCGAGGTGCTGGCCGGCCGCCGTCGTGAGATATCCTGCGAGTCCCTTGCCGGTGACCATATCGTTCTGGTTCAGCTCGTCGTACTCAAAATAGGTGCCCGTCTTGGCGAAGACGTGGCCGGCGGCAGGCGAATCCGTCTCGACGTCGGAAAGCGTGCCGTCACGGCCTAGGACCGGCAATCCGGCGAAGAGCTGCGGAAAAAACTTTGAGCGATAGATGCAGGCGAGATAGCGGACCATGAAGTCCGGGGTGAAGAAAGCAGCGCGCGAGCCGCCGGCTCCGTCGGACTGGGACGCGCCACTCAGGTCCAGGCCAGCCCGTGCCAGGAATCCGCGCTCCAGGTTGAAGCCCGCCTGGTCGGAATTTTGCGAAGCGTGGCCCAGCACCGCGCCCAGGACAAATGGCATCAGACTGGCGTGCAGGTTCTGGCTCACCTTGAGCGTAATCCTTACGTCCTGGGCAAGCGGGGGCGAGACGTGTTCCGCCACGAGATTGCTCGGGGTGTAGTAGGCGGCGAAGGCCGAGAAATCCGGCTTACTGCCCGCGGCGCTGCCGGCCGTGATGCCGAGGTCATGCAGCGCTTCCACCAGGGCCATCTCCGCAAAGCGGCTGGGCACGGGCACCGCGTAGGGAGCAAAGACGGGCGGCTTGCCGGCGGGGACGGAGCCTGTGAGCGTGACGGTGTGAGAGCCGTCGGGGTTTGTTTGGCCGGCGGTGTACTGAAGACCGGGCTCGGAATCTGGCGGTCCGGTGGTGGCAAGATCCGTGATGCGAAGGTAGGGCGTGACGGGAGAAACGCGCAGCGTCACGGGCGCGCCCGGGGAGGCGCCCGGGCTCACCTCGGCGTCGATGATATTGTCATTGACGACGACCGGGGAGATCACCGTGCCGGTGCCCAGCTCATGCGCGCCTTCCGGGAAAAGGCTGGCATCGACCAGCACGCTTCCGTCAATTTCCTTGATGCCATGCGCTTCAATCTGCCGGGCAAGTTGTCGCAGAACGATGAGCGGGTCGCCGGGCACGGGGTTTCCGCCATAGCAATGGTCGTCATTCTCAAAGGCCAGCGTGCCGTCCGGCTGGATCCGCTGGGAGAGGTTCGGATCGCCGCTCGCGACCAGCACGATATTGCCGCGCAGCACGCCGCCGGGGTCAATCGGCCCGGTGCGGTAAACCCGCGTGTGAAAGCGATAATCCGGGCCCAGCAGCGCGAGCGCCGCGCCCTCAGTGACGAGCTTGGTCGTGGACGCGGGGGTGAAGAGCTTCTGCGAATTCAGCTCGTAAATGGGCTGGTTCTTATCGAGCGAGTAGAATTCGATTCCAAAGTCCGCGTGGCGAAATGCCGGACGGTCGAGGATCTGCTGTATCTGCCCGGCAAGCTGCGCGGGCGGGCCCGCCTGGCACAACGCGGGAATGCAGGCCAGCAGAAGAGATGTCAGGAAGGCAAGCTTGGTATTTCTAGTCAAATGACTTGGTCCGACTTTCGGGAAAGCGCGTAGCGCAGCGCGGCCTTGCGGCCGCAACCAAGCGCGCTGTCATTCTGAGGAGGTCGCCGTGGCGACCGACGAAGAATCCCTGTATTTTTTGAAGCCAAGCGAAATGCAGGGATTCTTCGCTTGCGCTCAGAATGACAGGATCCAAAATGTTTGCTAAAAAAGCGAGAACTTACGGCATTAAAACGCAGCGTTTGCTTTGTAGCGCTGCGGCTTTTCTCCTGCCGCGGCGAACTGCCGCAGGATCACACTGCGGACCCTGCATTGCAATACCGTAAATTCTTGTTTTTTTAGCAAACATTTTGGATGCTCGCGGGCCACCGCCACCGTGTCACCCCCGAGAAAGCGGGGGTCCATTGATAAAATGGATTCCCGCTCCCCCGCCTGCGCGGAGGACAAGCTTCGCGGGAATGACTGTAAATGGCGTTTGGTTGCGGCTCTGCCGCGCTGCGCTACAAGGAGTGTTAAGGCGCCGCGCCGCCCCTCGATTCGCCGGTTGGATAGTATAACTCGATAGAGCGTGCGACCCCGCTCGGGGTATACTCTCGTTAGGCGTAACTGGCCGCCTGGATCGGCAGCGCAGACCGGGACGGCGGGCGCTCAGGCTGCTGAGGAGACGGGCAGAGCAGACCTCCGCTCGTGAGGTCTGCGGATTTTGCCTCAAAGAATAAACCGCGGACCTTAAAAACGCAGGTCCGGACTACACCGCTGAATCCGCTCTTTCAGCAGCCTGTGAACACACCCAACAGGAGGAACTGCCATGGACCCCGCTTATGAGGCCGTGAGCAAGGTTACCGTTCCGCTGATCGGCCAGCGGAAAACCGGCGAGAGAATCGCCTGCCTCACCGCCTATGATTACCCCACGGCGCGCATCGCCGACGAGGCCGGCGCCGACGTGATCCTGGTTGGCGATTCGCTCGGCCAGGTGGTTTTAGGGTACGATTCCACGCTCCCGGTTACGATCGATGAGGTGCTCCACCATCTCCGCGCCGTCCGGCGTGGAGTACGGCGGGCGCTGCTTGTGGCTGACCTGCCCTTCGGCTCTTATCATGTTTCGGGCGCGTCGGCGCTTGCGGCGAGCATTCGCCTTCTCAAGGAAGGCGGGGCCGAAGCGGTGAAGCTCGAAGGGGGAAAGAAACGCGCGGCGCGTATTCGGCGCCTCGTCAACGCGGAAATTCCCGTGATGGCGCACATCGGGCTGACGCCCCAATCGATCCGGGCCATTGGCGGACCCAAGGTGCGCGGCAAGACGGCGGAGTCGGCGGCAGAAATTCTTGAAGACGCGCAGGCCGTAGAAGGCGCCGGCGCCTTTGCGGTGGTGCTGGAAGGCATTCCGCGGGAGCTTGCGGCGATCGTTACCCGGCGGCTGCGGATTCCGACCATCGGGATTGGGGCCGGACCGGAATGCGACGGCCAGATTTTGGTAATCCACGATCTGCTGGGTCTCTCCCCTGAGCCGCGCCCGAAATTTGTCCGGGTTTATACGCGTGTGGCGGAAGCGGCGCGCGGCGCCATCACGAGCTATTGTGATGATGTACGGCAGGGCAGATTCCCCGCGGACACCGAGTCTTACCACTGGACCGCGTCCGTAAAAGATGAATTTGAGCGCGAGAGCAATGCGCCAGTGCCGGGCGCGAATGTAGCGGCGGGTTTATCCCGCCAGCCCAAGAACGGCGGCGTAAAGCTGCCTCTCCGCGCACGAAATTGACGCATGAAGCGCGAGACCGGGGGAATTAAAGCAAAGTGCAGGTGATTACCTCTGTTGACGCCATGAGGATGCTTTCTCGCCGTGTGCGCGAGGCGGGAAAGAGCCTGGCGCTGGTGCCGACGATGGGAGCGCTGCATGAGGGGCATTTCAGCCTGGTCCGGCGCGCCAAGGAACAATGCGACTCGATTGCGGTTTCGATTTTCGTGAACCCCGCGCAGTTCGGTCCTGCCGAGGACCTCGGCCGCTACCCGCGAAACCTGGAAAAGGATCTCAAGCTGCTCGCGCCCTTCAACGTGGATGCGGTGTTTACCCCGGAGGCGGAGGAGCTCTACCCGACAGGCTTCGAGACGTGGATCGATCCGGGGCGCATTGCGACGCTTTGGGAGGGTGCGCTGCGGCCGGGCCATTTTCGGGGCGTGGCCACGATCGTCCTGAAGCTGCTGAACATCGCGCGGCCCGAATTCGCCTACTTCGGACAGAAAGATTTTCAGCAGGTCATCGTAATCCGGCGGCTGGCGCGCGACCTCAATGTGGATGTGCGGATCGTCGTCTGCCCCATCGTGCGCGCGCCGGATGGCGTGGCGCTCAGTTCGCGCAACGCTTATCTCTCACCCGACGAACGAAAGTCCGCGCGATTGCTCAGCCGCAGCCTGGCGCGGGCCAAAGAACTTGTCTGGAGCGGGGAAACGGATGCTCTCCGCGTCGAGGCGGAGATGAAGCAGGTGCTCGCGGCGGATGCCAGCATCGGCATCGATTACGCCGCGATCGCCAGCCGCGATTCGTTCGAACCCGTTACCCGCATCACCGCGGGCTGCGTGGCCATGGTCGCGGCGCGCATCGGCGCGGCCCGGCTTGTAGATAATGCGATCCTCGGCCCGCGAGACGCCTCCGAGGAGCAATTGCTACAGGCAGCGCACGGCGCAGCCTCTAGCGCCAGCCCCTCCGCGCGGCCCCCTGGGCTCAAAACCGAGAGCCTGCGACTTCAGATCGAGAAATGCCGCGAGTGCGCGGCCATTTCTTCTATCGTGCTGCCGCCGCGCGAATTCATGGTGAAGTACCTCAAGAGCCACTATTCCGATCTCAACGCGATCACAATCCTGGTGATCGGGCGCGACGCGCCCTGGAACCCGGAGCGCTATCTTTACCGAAACCCAGAACTGAAAGACGCCTTCGTTGCGAAACTCTATGAGCTGGTGGGCGTGAAAGATTTCCGCGAATTCACCGCCCGCTTTGCAGCTACCGACGCGCTGCGCTGCCACGCTTTTATGACGCCCGTGCCCGAAAAGGCGCTGGCCAACTGTGCGCGGCACCTGCGCGAAGAGCTGAAACTTTTCCCCAATCTCCGCACCGTCGTGGTCCTGGGTGAGGCGGCGTGCCTTCAGTTTCAGCGGTTCGTCCTCGGACGCGACGCCGCCCACGCGGTCTCGCTCAGCAGCCTCGTATCCGGGCGCGGCTGGGCGGCGGAAGAAGTCGAGCTCGTATGCGACGCCGAGCGCCGCCTTCAGGTGATCTACTGCTATCATCCGACCGGCGGGTATGCATCCAGCCCGCCCATTTCCCACTTGCTGGCGCAAGAGTGATCCATTTCCCGGGATTATGCGGATAACAGGAAACGTCGCCGGCATCGGCCTGGCAGAACTTGAGACGCGCGAGGCGCGCATCGCCTCGGTTCGCAAACTCGGGCCCGAAGACAGCGACGCCCCCTTCGTCAGTCCCGGGTTTATCGATCTCCAGTTGAATGGGTTCGCGGGGGTTGATTTCTCCAGCCCCGATTTCGACCCGGAGCAGGCGCTCGCAATTCTGCCGTCCCTTTGGCGGACGGGAGTAACAACTTTCTGCCCCACGCTGATCACAAACTCTCGCGAGGCGCTGCTGCGGGGCTTTCGGGTATTGGAGCAAGCGCGCCGGATGCACCGTCGTTTCGCGCAAGCAGTTCCCTGCTATCACCTGGAGGGGCCCTACATTTCTCCGGGCTCTTCACACGGAACCCACAACGCCGAGTTCATAAGTCCTCCGGACTGGAACGAATTCGCAGAGTTACAGCAGGCCGCCGGCGGGCGGATCGGCATCGTCACGCTTGCGCCGGAGCTGCCCGGCGCGCTCGACTTTATCCGCCGCGCCACGCAAACAGGCGTCGTGGCGGCCGTTGGCCACACGGACGGCGCTGCCGCGGATATCCATGCGGCTGCTGAGTGCGGCGCGCGGCTTGCCACGCATCTTGGAAATGGCACGCCCCAGATGATCGACCGGCACCGGGCGCCTTTCTGGGCGCAATTGGCGGATCCGCGCCTTGAAGCCAGTATCATCTGCGACGGCTTTCACCTGCCCTCCGAACTCGTTCAGATCGTCACGCGGGTGAAAGGGCTCGCGCGCTGCATTCTGGTCACCGACGCCGTCTTCGTTGCGGGGCTTGAGCCCGGCCGCTACTCCCTGGTGGGCCTCGAAATCGAGCTCGAACCGAGCGGCCGCGTTGTGAATCGAGCCGCGGGCTGCCTCGCCGGGTCCGCCTTGAGCCTGAACCGCGCGCTCGCCGTGCTGATGGAATTTGCCTCGCTCTCGCTCGCCGAGGCTCTTCTGACCGCTACCGCCAATCCCGCCGGCCTGCTCTGCTCGAATGAGCAGGCGGAGTGGAGCGGAGAAGTCTGCGCGAGAATCGAGGCGGGCCAACCGGCAAACCTCGTCCTGCTCCGCCCGGCGGCTCGGGAGCTGCGCATAGAACAAGTG
>JBOGJW010000022.1:0-5162 GCA_050745245.1 Terriglobia bacterium
CGTCTTACCTGATCGAAGGCGGCGCATCACGATCCTTTCGGCACACGAAAACGCTGATGCTCAGCGATCCCGGCGGGTGGAACGCCCTTATGGAGTACCTCACGGGGGTCCTCGCGGACTACATCAATGGCCAGATTGCCGCCGGCGTTCAGGCGATCCAGGTATTCGATTCCTGGGTCGGCTGCCTGTCGCCTTCCGATTACCGCCGCTTCGTTTTCCCTCACATGCGCGCCCTTTTTCGAGCCATTTCGCCCGGAACGCCGGTGATCCATTTTGGCACCGGCACCGGACTGCTGCTGGAGGCGATGCGGGAGGCGGGCGGCAGCGCGATCGGCGTCGATCATCGAGTTGAGCTTGACGACGCGTGGCGCCGCCTCGGGCCCGGGGTGGGCATCCAGGGCAATCTCGATCCCGTGGCCCTGTGCACTAATCTCGGCGTGATCCGCGAGCGCGTGACCGGAATACTCAATCAGGCTCAGGGCCGCTCCGGACATATCTTCAATCTCGGGCACGGCGTGCTGCCAGAAACTCCGGTCGAGCACGCCGCCGCGCTCGTCAAGCTGGTACACGAGGAAAGCGCGAGGATTAGGGAAAAGACCAGCAGCGGGTGAGGTCTGACCAGCAGAACCTGCGGCCGGTGCAACATACTTACCAGCCAAGGGCGTTCCGGCAGCGGTACCTCCTCACATAAACTGCCAGAATTCCAGCGCATACCGCCACCGCGCCGGCAATGAGGAGGCGGAGCGGGATGTTCGGGTACACCAACAGCTCGAGGTAATGCAGAATAAACGGCTCGCGGCAGGGAGCCATGCCGCCGCGCTCTTCGAGCAGCGCTTCGGCCAGGGTCAGGGGGCACGAAAGGTTGGACACTTCAATGAAGATCCCGTAAATGACGCTGCCGATATGAAGCCAGCGCCAGAGCGGCCGCCGGCGCGTGAAGAGCCACCCAAGGATCACCCACAGAATAAAGACAAGGTGAACCGCCAGCACTATGCCCGCCATGAACAGATCAGGATTCATCACCTGTTTGGAGGGTAGCGCGGACCTGCGCTTTTCAGGTCCGCGGTTTTTCCGTTGGCCTTGAACAAAGGCCGCAGACCTCAAAGGCGGAGGTCTGCGCTACCCGATCGCGCGACTCACTGGGGCAGCAGCTTGCTCCACCCGCGCAGCACGCGGCGCTGATCCGGCGTGAAGCGCTGCTTGAACTGCGGGCTCGAAAAGAACCGCCGGCGCTGCTGCGGGCGCATATTGCGGACGCGTGTGAAGGCGCGGGCCACTTGGCGGCGCTGCTGCGGGCTGAGGCGGCGATAATGCGGCAGCAAGCTGCGCAACTGCTGGCGCTGCTGCGGGGAAAGGCTCTGCACGATCCGCTCGCGCTGGCGCAGCACCTGCCTCTGTTGCGGCGTAAGGCTGTTCCACCGGCGCAGGTTCTGAAGGATCTGCCGCTGCTGTTGGGGCGGAAGGCGGTGGAATTGGGCGTCGTTCTGCAGAATTCTGTCCTGCTCGGCGGGAGGCAGGTCGCGGAGGCGACGGAAGAACCGGGGCGGATGCCCGTGGGTGTCCTGCTGGATGCGGCTCCGGCGCCATGCGGGGCTCCTTTGCGGCGCCGCCCGGACGGCGCGCGCCCGCTGGGGCGCAGGGCCGCGCGCCAGCAACAAGGCGGCGGGAAGAAAGAGGGGCAGGATGATGAAAATGGCCAGGCCGTGGCGGCGGGAGCGGGCCGGTCTGGCATCAGTCATTGACTTTAGCGTTCGGGTGAGGCAATTCCGAAAGAACATCGAAGTTCGCCAGCATGTCGTAGTTTTCGAGCACATGCAGGTTCCTGTAAAGATCCAACTCCTGGCCGGCTGCCGTCGCAGGCGCCGCGGCGGCGCTGACCTGCTTTGCGCTGGCCGTAACCACCTGTGCTGGCGCGGGCGACGCCGCCTTGGCCTCAACACGCGCTACGGTCCGCGTGGAGCGGCCCCGGAACACTCTGATGCCACCGACAGCAATCACGGCCGCCACCGCCGCCACCGCTACCCAGCGTCTCCACAAGGCCCACACCGGCCACCCCGCGGACGCGCTCGCCGCCCGCGTGCGCAGCCGAGCGCGCGCGCGAGCGTCGAACCAGGGCGACGGCTCCGCCGGTTTCCATTCCCCGAGCGCCTGGTGCAGCTCCTGGTATTCCGCCACTGCCTTGCGGCAGGCGGCGCATTGCTCAACGTGAGCCCGCGTCTTCCGCTGCTGTCCGCCTTCGAGCAGGTGAAGAGCATAGGCGAAGAGCTTCTCTTTTTCGATACATGGCTGGCGCGAATTCATAACCGGCCTCCCTGGAGGAGCGGCTCCAGTTGAGTTCTGAGATTCTCGTAGGCGCGAAAGAGCAGCGACTTTACCGCGCTCTCGCTCACGTGGAGCACCTTTGCGATATGGCGATAGTCCACGTCTTGGTATTTATGTAATATCACCGCCGCGCGCTGATTTTCGGGCAGCGACTGCACGGCTTCCCGGATGAGCTGTTCGCGATCCGAGAGCATGAGCTGTTCCTCGATGCCGGGGCGCTTATCCGCCACCCGTACCACGGCCGGCGGTTCGTCCGCGCCTTCCGTCACCCCGGCCGGCTCGCTCTTGCGCTTGCGGATCGAATTCAGCGCCAGGTTGGTGGCGATGCGGTAAAGCCAGGTGGTGAACCGCGCGTCAGGCCGGTACCGCTCCCGGGCCTGGTACACGCGCAGAAACACCTCCTGCGCAAGGTCCTCGGCAAGCGTGGGATCGCCCACCATCCTCACCAGGTAGCCGACAAGCGGCAGCCGGTATTTTTTAAGCAGCAGCTCAAATGACTCCGCGCTCCCGTCCTTGACGCGCAGCATCAGCTCGAGGTCGGAATCAATGGCCATTACTCCCACGCAATCTGTAACACCTGCTCACGAGAAAAGTTGCGCACCCTGCTTCGGGCGCGGGCGCTTCCACCCTGCACTTGCGGCCAGGCTGGCTGCGCTTCCCAAATCAACTGATAACCTCCACGGGATCATGGGGCGACAGCTCATTCGGGTTATTCACCGTTGCCCCCGCGGGGGCCGGCACCGGACCGCGCAACAGCGGATCATCCGTCGCGCGCATCCAGTCGTCCAGCCGTTTTTTCATCTCTTGCAAGACGGGCCGATGCGAGAGATCATCCGCCAGGTTGTTGCGCTCGTTAGGATCAAAGATCAGGTCGTAGAGCGCCTCGGCGGCGACGTGCTGGCGAGCCCACCCGTTCTGCACCCAAAAGGTTTTGCTCAGCCCGTCGTCGCAGTTGGGCAGCACCGGGTGCGTGCGGCCGTCAAACCGGCGGATGTACTTCCAGCGCTTGGTGCGCACCGCTCGCTTGGGCTCATAGGCTGCATGGTAGTTCACCTCAGCGAACACGGCTTCATTGATTTCAGGTTTTTCGCCGCGCAGCACCGGCAGAAATGAGCGTCCTTGGAGCCACGGCGGGTGCGGGATCTGGAGCAGGTCGCAGAGCGTAGGATAGAGGTCAAGCTGGGAAATCATGGAATCGCAAACTTTGCCCCCGGTGAACCCGCCCGGGCCGCGCATCACAAGGTGAACGCCCATGCCGCCATCGTACAAATTGCACTTCATCGTGGGGAAGGAGATGCCGTGATCGGTGGTGGAGATCACCAGCGTGTTTTCGGCGAGCCCCGTTTTCGCAAGCGTCGCCAGCACCTCGCCCACTCCCCAATCAAGCTTGCGCACGGTGGCGTGGAAATCCGCCATGTCGTGGCGCGAGGCGGGGACGTCCGGAATGGGTGTGGGCGGCTCAATCGTGCGCCAATCGTCCTCGGGCCCGGCCTTGCGGTACACACGGTGAGTTTCAAAATAGCCTACGGTCAGCCAGAAGGGCTGCCTCGGGCGGTTCTGCAGGAACCGCACCGCAGGCGGCGTGACGTGCTCGACCCGGTTGCCGGGGACCACTTCGACGCGATCGTAGCCGATCGTGTGCGGGTCTTTGGCAATATGCTGTAAGCCGATCAGCGCCGAATAGTAGCCCGCTTCCTGGCGCAGCGTGCGGATGATGTGGTGCTGATAACCGGTGGGCGTCATCAGAAAACCGCGATTCACAAGCCCGAGCATACCGTTGCTGTGCGGGCACTCGCCGGTCAGCAGACTCGCCCGGCTAGGCGAACAAGTAGGCGCGGCGCAAAACACCTCGCGGAAGAGCACGCCCTCGCCCGCGAGCCGCTGAATGTTCGGCGTAGGGACGGCGAAGCCATAGGGCCGTGTGAAGCGCCCGGTGTCGTGTGAATGGATGTAGAGGATATTCGGCCGCCCGGCCGCCGGCATCGGAGCCGCATGGATCGGCTGCGAAGCGAGCATCGACCCCGCCGCGCCCGCCACCGACGCCTTCAGGAAATCGCGCCGCCCGAAGGCGCTGCCGGAGTACGGCGTCATTGATCCGCCCGAGGTGCTTTCCAAGTTTAGGTGCGAGCCATCGTTATTCTGTTTCATAAAGGCCTCGAAATCGGCCTGAGTATTGGCATCCGATGTTCAGCCGATTTTTGCTTAGTTCGGTCCGTCGCCGCAACCGCCCGCGCTGTCAAAGCGGGCCCGGATTTCCGCCACACGCTCCGCGATGGAGGGCGCTTCCTGAAAGATCCGAATTCCCGCGATGCCACGCGCTCCGGCGCGGAGGCACGGACGCACGCGATCGAGTGTGATTCCACCCAGCGCCAGGACGGGAATCCTGACCGCAGCCGCAGCTTCGCGGAGCTTAGCAAGTCCGAGCGGGGGTCCGAAGGCGCGCTTCGAGGGAGTTTCGAATACCGGGCCAAGCAGGACATAGTCCGCGCCTGCCGACTCCGCGGCCAGCGCGTCTTCAACCGAGTGGCACGAGACGCCGATCAGAAAGTCAGGCGGCGCGAGCTGGCGCACTGCGCTCGCGGGCAGCGACTCACTCCCGAGATGCACACCAGCGGCGCCGAGCGAAAGCGCTACGTCCAGTCTGTCGTTAATCAGAATTCGGCCCTCGGAGTTCCCGGCCGCCTCAATCGCCGCGCCTGCCAGCTCGCACAGCGCGCGGACCGGCAAATCCTTTTCGCGGATCTGGATGATTCCGATCCGCGCCGCTGCGGCCGCGGCCACGAATGACGCCAGAGAGGTAATGCCTCGGTTTCGGGCGCGTAGAGGCGGCTTTACGCCGC